>JAOUMF010000632.1 GCA_029881615.1 Alphaproteobacteria bacterium
ATAAGCGATCGAAAACGCAAGGAAACCGAGCGCTGCGACCGAATCGCGATTGAGTGTCATGAAGGGCCCTTCTCGATGATCGTCGCGCCGCAGCCGCGAGGGGCAGGACGGGCGATGCGCCGTCCGCCCTGCCCTGCAGCTTGCGACAGCCTATTTCAGGAAACCGAGTTCACGCATCAGATCGCCGATCTCCTTCTCTTCTTCGGTCAGGAAAGAGACGAACTGGTCACCCGGAAGGTAGAGATTCTGCCAGCCGTTCTTGGCGCGCAGTTCCTCCCAGCCTTTGGTCGCCATCATCTTCTCGAGCAGATCCTGATAGGCCTGCGACTGTTCCTTGGAGATACCTGGCGCCGCGAAGAAACCGCGCCAGTTGGCGAACTCGACATCGGCGCCCTGTTCCTTCAGGGACGGAATGCCCTCGATCGCCTTGTCGGAGGAAACGGCGATGATGCGGATCTGCCCGTCGCGATGCGGGCCGATTGCCTCGCCAAAGCCGGTGGTGAGCAGTTCGGTTTCACCCGAAAGCAGGCCGGCCAACGCCTTGCCGCCGGCATCATAGGGCACATAGACGACCTGCTTCGGGTCAAGCCCCATAGCCTTCATCGCCATCGCCGGGACGAGATGGTCGAGGTCTCCGCGCACCGAACCGCCGGCGAATTTGACGCTGCGCGGATCTTTCTTGAATTGCGCAACCACGTCACCCCAGGTTTTGATGTTCGAATCCGGCCTGACCGCGATGGCCTGGAAATCGCCGATCGTTCGTGCGATCGGGGTCAGATCGCGGAACGAATAGGGGAATACCTTGGTCAGCGAACGCACGACGATCGGCGTTGAATTGACCATCAGAGTACCCTGCTGGCGATCCGCCGTCTCGATCAGATAGCCGATCGCCTTGCCGCCGCCGGCCCCGGACATGTTCTCGTAGGAGCCGCTCTTGATCAGGCCCTCGTTGGTCAGCACCATTCCGGTGCCGCGCGCGGTGCCGTCCCAGCCGCCGCCGGCGCCGCCGGGGATCAGGAAATGGATTTCGTTGATTTCGGCCGCGGAAATGTCGCCGCCGAGCGACAGGAGTGCCACCAGCCCGGCGACACCGCCGAACAACGCGCGGCGGGAAAGCATATTGAAAGTCGGGGTCATGTTCATCCTCACTTGCGAAAGTTCCAGATGCCGCATGATCGCGCGCAGGATACGGACAAGCTGTCCGAGGATCATGTATTCCTCCCTGCGCCGACCTCTCGCTTAGGCCGGGTATCCCGGCACGAGCTTGTATACGGCTGGATGCACCTTACGGCCCGAAGCTGTCGCGAAGCTGTCGCACCCGTTTTTTGTTCAGGGCCGGACCAGCGCCTCGTTCCATAGCTCCAGCAGTTTTCGGCGCTTGACTTGATCGAGGTAGACGAGCAGCCCCGGCCCCACGCTGATGGGCCGCAGCCGGGCGCCGAGTTGCGCCTGCATCGCGTTGGCGCTGCCGGCCAGGCCGACCGCGGGATGAACGGCGCCGAGGCCCGACTCGCTGGCGATCACCCGCTGTCCTTCGGGAGACAGCAGGAAATCGAGGAACAGCGCACCGAGCGCCCGCGAGCGCGCCGCACGCGGAACGATGGCGACGCGTGACGCTATAATGGTATAGTCTTCCGGCAATATGATGCCCAGGTCGGGTCGGGACGCGGCCATCGCCTGAGCATAAGAACCGAGTATATTGTAACCCAGTACGAACCGCCCCGTCGCCACCCGGTCGATTATCGCTGCGGAGTTTGTATAGAGCTTTACGCCCTGTCGGCCCATTAGCGAAACCAGACGCCAGATCTGTGGAAAATGCTCGTGGTCACGCGCCAGGAAAAGGAAGCCGAGGCCGCTGCGTTCCACGTCGTATGTCGCGATCTTGCCGAAGAGGTCGCTCCCTTCCTCCTCGAGAAGCCTCATCAGGTCCGCGCGGGTCCGCGGAGGCTGGCGCCCGTCGAAGAAGGGCCGGTTGTAGATAATGACCGCGGGCTCGTAAGTAACCGCGAAGGCGGAATCCTGCCACACGGCCCAACGCGGCAGCCTGCCGCCTTCGGACGGCGACTGCCGCGAGGCATAGCCGTCATTGGCCAGCTTGACCTGCAGGTCCATGGCGGAACTCAGCACCAGATCCGCCGTCATGCCGCCCGGTTCGCTCTCGCGCGTGACGCGGTCGAAGATTTCCAGCGACTGTAGCTCGTGATAGCTGACCGCCACCGCGGGATAACGTGCCTGGAAGGCCGTCACGATCGGCCGGGCCTGGGCCATGTCGGTCGTGCTGTAAACCACCACCGCGCCGACCGGCCCG
>JAOUMF010000047.1 GCA_029881615.1 Alphaproteobacteria bacterium
TCCTGCAGGCCGAACATTTCTACGAGCCGGTGCATGGCCGGATCTACGATGCCGCACGGCGGCTGGTGGAACGCGGCCAGAAAGCGAGCCCCCAGACACTGGCCCATTTCTTCGAGGCGGACGAAGCCCTGGCCGAGGCTGGTGGCGGACGTTACCTGTATGAACTGGCCGCCAGCGTGATCAGCGTGGTCAATGTGGCCGACTATGGCCGAATGATCCACGATCTTTATTTACGCCGCGAACTGATCGGCCTGGGCGAGGAAGTGGTCAACGACGCCTATGAGCACGACATCGACGATTCAGCGCCGGCGCAAATCGAAAAGGCCGAACAAAGGCTCTACGATCTGGCGACAATAGGCGAGACCGAACGCGGCATCGTCACCCTGAAACATGCCTCCATCGTGGCGCTTGAAGAGGCAGAGCAAGCCTTCAAGCGCGAAGGCCATGTGGTGGGCGTAACCACGGGGCTGAAAGATCTGGATCGCAGGCTCGGCGGGCTGCATGGCTCGGATCTGTTGATCCTTGCGGGACGCCCTTCAATGGGCAAGACCGCGCTGGCCACCAATATCGCCTATAATGCGGCCAAGGCGCAGAAACCCGTCGACGACGAAAATGATGGCGTCCCCGGCACCAACAGGGTCCTGTTCTTCTCACTGGAAATGTCGTCGGAACAGCTGGCCGCGCGTATTCTGTCGCAAGCGTCGGGCATCCCGTCCGACCGCGTGCGCCGCGGCGAAATCAATGCCGACGAGTTTCAGGCCTTCGCCGTCGCCAGCCAGCAGATGAGTAAGGTTTCACTGTTTATCGACGACACGCCAGCGATAACGGTGTCGACCATGCGCACCCGCGCGCGCCGCCTGAAACGCCAGAGTGGGCTGGATATGATCATCGTCGATTATCTCCAGCTGTTGCAAGGAACACCCGGACGCCGCGCGGAAAACAGGGTGCAGGAAGTTTCCGAAATCACTCGCGGGCTGAAGCAGCTGGCCAAGGAACTGGAAGTGCCGGTTATCGCACTGTCCCAGCTTAGCCGCCAGGTCGAACAGCGCGAGGACAAACGCCCGCAACTGGCCGATCTACGTGAATCCGGATCGATCGAACAGGACGCCGACGTCGTCATGTTCATTTACCGCGAGCAATATTATCTGGAAAAGGGCGAACCCGTTCTGGGCATTGAGGAAAAAGGCGACAACTTCGAGGATCGCCATACCCGATGGCAAAGCCGTATGGCCGAAGTCGCGAACACGGCCAGCGTTATCATCGCCAAGCAACGCCATGGCCCCGTCGGCACGATCGACCTGTATTTCGAAGGCGCGCTTACCCGGTTCGGCGATCTCGACCGACAGTACAGCGAAGACGACGCATATTGACGGGCGGCATGGAAATGGCCTTGCGTCTCCGCCAATGAACAATAACGCCACCGGCATACTGACCGTAGATCTCGATGCAATCGCGGCGAATTACCGGTTCCTGTCGGAACGGGCACGCCCGGCGGTGACCGCCGCGGCCATCAAGGCCAACGCCTACGGGCTGGGTGTCGGGCCGGTTTCGCGAACCCTTTGGGCCGAGGGATGCCGCGACTTCTTCGTCGCCACCATCGATGAAGGGATCGAATTGCGCGGCCTGCTGCCCGAAGCCCGTATTACCGTGCTGAACGGGCTGATCGCCGGCGACCCCGCCCTGTTTCGCAAATATGCGCTCATACCGGCTTTGAACGATCTGGGCCAGATCGACGGTTGGCGCGCCGACTGCCAACGGAATGGCCCTGCCCCGGCGGTTCTGCATCTCGATACCGGCATGGCGCGCCTGGGCCTGCCGCCGGCGGAACTGGACATACTGGCCGATGATCATTCCCGACTGGACGGCATCGCGCTGGCCTTGATCATGACCCATCTCGCCTGTGCCGACGAACCAGATGACACCATGACCCGTCGCCAGCGCGACGATTTTGCCGCCGCGCTCGCCCGCCTGCCCCGCGCGCCGGCCAGCCTTTCGGCCTCGTCGGGCATATTTCACGGCCCCGATTATCTGTTCGACATGGTACGCCCGGGGGTCTGCCTGCACGGTCTGAACCCACGTCCCGGGCATCCAAATCCTCTGCGGCCGGTGGTTCGGCTACAGGCAAAAATCCTTCAAATCCGCGACGTTGACACTCCCCAGACCGTTGGATATGGTGCCTCGCACCGCGTCGCGGGACCCGCCCGTCTGGCGACCCTGGCAGCGGGTTACGCGGACGGTTATCTACGCAGTCTGAGCGGTCGAGGGACGGCTTATATGGGCGAGACGGCCGTCCCGATTGTGGGACGGGTATCGATGGATTTGACAACCGTCGACATAACGCGTGTACCGGAGGCCAGGCCCGGCGATATGGTGGATCTGATTGGCCCCCGACACGATGTCGACGCGCTGGCCGAAGAAGCCGGAACCATCGGCTATGAGATACTGACCAGCCTGGGACGCCGTTATCATCGGCATTACCTTGGCGAACGCTGCGGAGAGGTTGCGTGAACATATTTCAGCCCATCGGCAAGGCCTTTCTGGGTTTTTTGGGAGCGGCCGGACGGCTGACCCTGTTCGCCGTCATATCGGTATCGCATTGCGTACGGCCACCGATCTATCCCCGCCTGATCGGCCGGCAAATGATCGAGATCGGATATTACTCGTTGCCCGTTGTCGGGCTGACCACATTATTTTCCGGCATGGTGCTGGCGCTGCAGAGCTATACCGGCTTCGCGCGCTTCTCGGCCGAGAGCGCGGTCCCCAACGTGGTGGTGCTGTCGATGACCCGCGAGTTGGGCCCCGTGCTGGCCGGCCTGATGGTGGCGGGACGCATCGGTGCCGCCATGGCCGCCGAGATCGGCACCATGCGCGTGACCGAACAGATCGACGCGCTGACCACGCTGTCCACCAACCCGCATAAATATCTGGTCGCGCCGCGGCTGATCGCCGGACTGACCATGCTGCCGCTGCTGGTGCTGGTGGGCGATATCATCGGGGTGTTCGGCGGTTACCTGATCAGCGTCTATAAACTGGGCTTCAACCCGGCGATCTATATCAAGAATACCTGGCAATATATGGAATCGCTCGATGTCGTCTCCGGCCTGGTGAAGGCCGCCGTCTTCGGGTTCATCGTCGCCCTGATGGGCTGCTACCACGGTTATCACAGCCGCGGCGGCGCCCAGGGCGTGGGCGCGGCCACCACCAACGCAGTGGTGTCGGCCTCGATCCTGATTCTGATTTCCAATTATCTGATCACCGAAATGTTCTTCGCAAAATGACCGCCGCAACGAACAGCACGCCTAAAATAAGGGCGACCAACCTGCATAAGCGGTTTGGCCGGAAGGTCGTTCTCGACGGGCTGGACCTGGACGTCGCTGTCGGCGAGTCTGTTGTTGTGATCGGCGGTTCGGGCACCGGAAAATCGGTATTGCTGAAAAGCATTCTGGGGTTGATGGAGCCCGAGGAAGGCAGCATCGAAATCGATGGACAGCCGGTGATCGGGCTGTCCACCGGAGACCGCGAAAAAATCAACCGCAAGTTCGGCATGCTGTTCCAGGGCGGGGCCCTGTTCGATAGCCTGAAGGTATGGGAGAATATCGCCTTCGGCCTCATCCAGGGCGGCCATACCGATCGCGCCAAAGCCCGCGACATAGCCTATGCCAAACTGGCCGATGTGGGGCTGACACCTGATGTGGGCGAGCTTTGGCCGGCCGAACTGTCGGGTGGCATGCAGAAACGTGTCGGTCTGGCACGGGCCATTGCCACCACCCCGGAAATAATCTTCTTCGACGAGCCGACCACCGGGCTGGACCCGATCATGGCCGACGTAATCAACGACCTGATCGTCAAATGCACGCGAGAACTGGGCGCCACCACCTTGTCGATCACCCACGACATGGCCAGCGCGCGAAAAATCGCCGATCGCATCGCCATGCTTTATAACGGCAAGATTATCTGGCAGGGTCCGACATCCCAGATCGACTCGTCGGGCAACGAATTCGTCGACCAGTTCATCCATGGTCGGGCGGAAGGCCCGATCCGGATGGAGGTCCGCGCGCCCTGACCGGCGCATATTTTATCAGTTTACCAAGGACCCGGCGCCCACGATGGCTCGCAACAACACACTCTATGTCTGTCAATCCTGCGGCGCGGCGCATCCGCGCTGGAGTGGAAAATGCGACGCCTGCGGCGAATGGAACAGCATCGTCGAGGAGACCACGTCGGCGATCCCCACGGGCGCGAAATCAAGCCGCCGCGCGGCGGGGTCGGGCGCGCGCGGCAAACTGGAACTGGTCGCCCTCGATGGCGAATCCCGCAAGCTGGAGCGGCGGGTGACCGGCATCGCCGAGTTCGACCGGGTGGTCGGTGGCGGGATGGTTCCCGGATCCGCTCTGCTGGTCGGCGGCGATCCCGGCATCGGCAAATCGACCTTGTTGCTGCAGGTAACCGGCGCGCTGGCCAGCGGCGCAAAAGCCATCTACATCTCGGGCGAGGAATCGATCGATCAGGTGCGCATGCGCGCCCGGCGCCTGGGCGTGGCCGAAATGCCGGTAGGTCTCGCCACGGCGACCGACCTTAATGAAATTCTCGGCGCGCTGAACGGTCCGGACACCCCGGATATCGTGATCATCGATTCGATCCAGACGATGTATGTCGGTGCGCTGGATTCGGCGCCGGGCACTGTGGCCCAGGTGCGCGCCTGCGCCCAGGAACTGATTCGCGCCGCCAAACATCGGGGCTTCACCCTGGTTCTGGTCGGCCATGTGACCAAGGAAGGCACGATTGCGGGTCCCCGGGTGCTGGAGCATATGGTCGATACCGTGCTGTATTTCGAAGGCGAGCGCGGACACCAGTTCCGTATCCTCCGCGCGGTCAAGAATCGCTTCGGCCCGACCGACGAAATCGGTGTGTTCGAGATGACGGGCGGCGGCCTGGCCGAAGTTTCCAACCCCTCGCAACTGTTCCTGTCGGACCGCGACGAGCCGGTCTCGGGCGCGGCGGTATTTGCGGGGATGGAAGGGTCGCGGCCGATGCTCGTGGAAATCCAGGCGCTGGTCGCCCCCTCGCCCCTCGGCACGCCGCGCCGCGCCACGGTCGGCTGGGACAGCGGGCGGCTGTCGATGGTACTGGCCGTGCTGGAGGCACGCGCCGGGGTTCACCTGGCAGGCAATGACGTGTATCTGAACGTTGCCGGTGGGCTTCGGATCACCGAACCCGCCGCCGATCTGGCGGTAGCCGCCGCACTGGTTTCGTCACTGACCGGCAGGCCCGTCCCGGCGGGAAGCGCGGTTTTCGGCGAAATCGGCCTGTCCGGCGAAGTGCGGCCGGTGGCCCAGGCCGAGGCCCGATTGAAAGAAGCCGGCAAGCTGGGCTTTACCCGGGCGATAACACCGCGCATAAGACAGGCGGGCGCCGTGGCGCGGGATTTGCAAGTACGCGAGATCGCCGACCTGGGCGAACTGGTGTTGATGTTTGAGGAAGAAGAGCCGACGGCACGTGCCGTCCTGGCAAAGGGAGCGGATAATTGATTGCCGATATCGTCGTTGTGGCGGTCCTGCTGATATCGGGCGTGCTGGCGCTGTTCAGGGGGTTCGTAAAGGAAACCCTGACCATCATCGGCTGGGTCGGAGCAATTTTCATTTCGCTCTACGGCTATCAGCCCATGGCGCCGCTGCTGGCCGACATTTTTGCGGAAATCTGGATCGCGCAACTTGTTATGGCGTCGGCCCTGTTCCTGATTACGCTGGTTATCCTGACCATAATCTCGCATTTGATTGCAAGCCGCGTGCAGGGAAGCATGCTGGGACATCTGGACCGGGCGCTAGGCTTCGTGTTCGGACTGTTGCGCGGCATGGTGCTGATTTCCGTTGTCTACCTTATCGGGACGCTGTTCTGGGACGAAGACAAGATGCCGGATGGCATTAACGACGCGAAAACTCTGCCTTTGGTTAAGCTGGGCGCCGATTTCCTGGCTGGATTGGCGCCCGACAATATTTTCCCTGGACGCGATAATGCGGGCGACCGCATTGATGACGCGGTCGACAATATCAAGGAAAGAGTAGAGGATGCGGTCGAAGGCGTGGCGAAGGAAAAGCTGAACGAGATGATCGAAGAGATCGACGCCGAGGAACGGCTGCGCCGTTTAAATGAACCGGTTCCGGAAACCGCGCCTCGGGCGAATGGCGCAGCACCAGAATCGTCGGCGCAAGAATTGCCGACACCGCCCGGTTACGAAGAAGACCAGCGCAGCGATATGCAGCGTCTGATCGAGAACAATCAGTAAAGTCCGGTTTTTAGCGCGATGGACACCACAAAGGGGAATTCCGCCGTGATACCCACCACCAATCCATTCGACGACGACCATCTGCGCGAGGAATGCGCGGTCTTCGGCGTTTATGGCCATGACGACGCCGCGGCCCATGTGGCGCTTGGCCTGCATGCCCTGCAACATCGTGGTCAGGAGGCCGCCGGCATCGTCGCTTTTGACGGTCGCCAGTTCCACGCCCACCGCGGGCTGGGCCTGGTCAGCGATATTTTCGCCGACAGCAACGTCATCGACCGGCTGCAGGGCTCGGCCGCGGTCGGCCACACCCGTTATTCAACGACCGGCGAGACCCTGCTGCGCAATGTCCAGCCACTGTTCGCGGAATTCGAATTCGGCGGCATGGCGATCGCCCATAACGGCAACCTGACCAATGCGCGCACGCTGCGCCAGGACCTGATCCGTCACGGCGCTATCTTCCAGTCGACCACCGACACGGAAATATTCAACCACCTGGTCGCCAACGGGCGCGGTGACATGCTGGAACGGGTCAACCAGGCACTGAAAACGGTTGAAGGGGCATTTTCGCTGATCCAGCTGACCAAGGACGGCCTGATTGGCGTACGTGATCCGCTGGGCGTACGGCCGTTGCAGCTGGGCAAGCTGGACGGCGCCTGGATGCTGGCTTCGGAAAGCTGCGCCTTCGACATTATCGGCGCCGAATTCGTGCGCGATATCTTGCCCGGCGAACTGGTCGTCATCAATGACGACGGCGTGCATAGCCACCGTATTTCGCTTACCGCGAAACCGCGCTTCTGTATCTTCGAATATATCTATTTCGCCCGGCCCGACAGTGTTCTCGAGGGCAAGTCGGTCTATGCGGCGCGCAAGGAAATCGGCGCCGAACTGGCCCGCGAATCCCACATCGAGGCCGACCTGGTGATCCCGGTGCCCGATTCCGGCGTGCCGGCGGCGCTGGGCTATGCGCAGGAATCCGGCATACCGTTCGAGCTGGGCATCATCCGCAACCATTATGTGGGCCGCACCTTCATCGAGCCGACCGACGAAATCCGGCATCTTGGCGTCAAACTGAAGCACAACGCCAACGCCGGCCTGATCGCCGGCAAAAGGGTGATCCTGGTGGACGATTCCATCGTGCGCGGCACCACGTCCAAGAAGATCGTCGAGATGGTGCGCAATGCAGGCGCGGCGGAAGTGCATATGCGAATATCAAGTCCCCCCACCGCCTATTCCTGCTTCTATGGCGTCGATACGCCGGAACGCGAAAAGCTGCTGGCCGCCAATCTGGAGGTCGAGGCCATCCGCGAGCAGATCGGCGTCGACAGCCTGGCCTATATCTCGCTGGACGGTCTCTATAAGGCGGTCGGCGAGGAAAGCCGCAACAGCGCGGCCCCGCAATATTGCGACGCCTGTTTTTCCGGCGATTATCCGATCGCGCTGAAAGACCAGATGGAGGGCGACGAGCCGCCGCAACTGTCGCTGCTGGCGGAGCTGGGCTAATGACGGAAAAATTGCTTGAAGGCCGGGTGGCGCTGATCACCGGGGCCAGCCGCGGCATTGGCGCGGCGGTCGCCAGACTATTCGCATCCCATGGCGCGCATATCGTGGCCGTGGCCCGCACCGTCGGCGGGCTGGAGGAACTGGACGACGCCATCGCGTCGGCCGGCGGCACCGCGACACTGGTGCCCCAGGATCTGGCCGACCTCGACGCCATCGACCGGCTGGGCGCCGCGCTGCATGAACGCTACGGCAAGCTGGATATCCTGGTTGCCAATGCCGGGGTGCTGGGCGTGCTATCGCCCATCGCCCATGTCGATCCAAAGGTCTGGGACGAGACCATGCTGCTGAACGTTACCGTGAACTATCGGCTGATCCGAAGCATGGACCCGCTGCTGCGTCAGTCGGACGCCGGCCGGGCGATCTTCGTCACTTCCGGGGCGGCCAAGGCGCCGCGCGCATACTGGGGGCCCTACGGCACCTCCAAGGCGGCGCTGGATTACATGGTCGGCACCTGGGCGCAAGAAGTCGAGAAAACCAGCATCCGCGTGAACCTGCTAAACCCCGGCGCCACGCGAACCGGCATGCGCGCCGCCGCAATGCCCGGCGAGGATCCGGCAACCCTGCCCACCCCCGAGGACATCGCCCCGGCCTTCCTGGATCTCGCCAGTCCAGCCTGTACAAGGCACGGCGAAATCGTCAACGCACAGTAGGTTCCTTCATCCGCCGCCGCTGGCGATTTCCTGAAGCTGGGCACGGAGAATTTCGTTATCGGCTTCCAGCGTGGCGAGGCGGGTGGCGACGATATCGCGAATCGAAACGATCGTCAGCGGACGATCACCGTCAAGCACAGGCAAATGGCGAATACGGTGCTGTATCATCAGCGCGGCGGCGTCGCGTACATCCGTCTCGGGCATGCAGCCTATGACATTGGCAGTCATCAGTTCGGCGACATCTATGCCAAGAACCGCCGCACCGGACTGATGCAACCCCCGCGCTAGATCGCGCTCGGAAACGATGCCAGCCATGGTCCCGTTTTCGTCAACCACGGCGACCGCGCC
>JAOUMF010000048.1 GCA_029881615.1 Alphaproteobacteria bacterium
AGGATCCGCGCTATATCGCCCGACGCTTGGCACGCTTTGCGTATGAGGATGTGGGGCTTGCCGATCCCCAGGCGGCCGTACAGGCACTATCGGCCTGGGAATGTTACGAACGTATCGGCTCGCCGGAGGGCGACCTGGCGCTGGCGCAGGCGGTGATTTACCTAGCCACGGCGCCCAAGTCGAATGCCGCCTATAAGGCGTTCAATCAAGCCATGGCGGCGGCGCGCGAGACCGGATCGCTGATGCCGCCCAAACATATTCTCAACGCCCCCACGAAGCTGATGAAGGAAATTGGTTACGGCGATGGTTACGCCTATGACCACGATACGCCTGAGGGGTTTTCCGGACAGGATTATTTTCCGGAAGATATGGGGCGCCGCAATTTCTATCGGCCTGTCGAACGCGGGTTCGAACGGGAAATCGGCAAGAGGCTGGATTACTGGAATCGGTTGAGGGAAGGGCGGAAAGGCGAGCCCGGTTGATGATGATATCGGCAAACGGGAATAGTGACGTTTGGGCGGTGTAGACGGTTCGTTGGTACCTAACCATTCAGGGAGTTCAGGTGATGAAACGGATCGTCGTAGCGGCTTTTATGATTTTCGGGTTTGCCGGCCCGGCAATCGCCAGCCATTGTCCCAAGGATGTCAAACTGATCGATGCGGCCTTGGCCAAACAGAGCAACGCCGAGGCGCAGGCCCTTCGCGATCAGGGCGATACGCTGCACAAGGCGGGGAAACACAAGGAATCCGAGGTGGCGCTTCATCAGGCAATGGAGATTCTTGGTCTGGCGCATTGAAGTGGCATATGGGCCGTTACTGGCGGCCTTCGGGAAGGGCTCCGCGCGACGCGGGGCCCTTTTTATGTGGCTACCTGACTTCGTCACGGCAATGCCACAATTACGCGCAAAATGCTTGATAGTAAGGGGCTCGCGGAGACACAGCCTTTTTTGCGAGGCCTTCCACCGCGTATTAGGTAACTGAAACAGGCGGTATCGTCATAATGTTTGCGCGCGCGGGCAGATTTTTCTCACGCAGCGGTCGGCGCCGGCGAATTGGCTGGCGCGACGCGGTGATTCTGATCCTATCTGGCATCCTGGCTTTATCCGGGACCTTGGGCTATTTCGCTTATACGCTGCCGTTACCCGACGGATTTTCGGCCGAGGTGGATCGTCCGTCGATGCTGATCAAGTCGGAAGACGGCGAGGTTTTTGCCAGCCGTGGTGTTTATCGTGGCGATCGGCTGAAGGTCGACGAATTGCCGCCGCATCTATTGCAGGCCGTGGTCGCCATAGAGGACAAGCGTTTCTATGAGCATTCCGGCGTTGATCCGCGGGGCATTTTTCGTGCCGTGGTAGCGAATTTCGAGGCTGGCGCGGTTCGGCAGGGCGGCAGCACAATTACCCAGCAATTGGCCAAGACCTATTTCCTTGAGCAGGACCGCACGATCAAGCGGAAGATCCAGGATATGATGCTGGCCCTGTGGCTCGAGAACAGGCTAAGCAAGGATGAAATCCTCGCCCGATATTTGAACCATATATATTTCGGTGCCGGGGCTTACGGCGTGGATGCCGCTTCATGGCGCTATTTCCGGAAATCGGCGAGGTCGTTGACACTTCCGGAATCCGCAATGCTGGCCGGACTGATTCAGGCGCCGTCCTGGTATTCGCCGGTGCGCGATCTGGATGCCGCCCAGGCGCAGGCGAGAACCGTGCTTACCCTGATGGTCGAACAGGGCTATATCGACGAGGAACAGGCGTCGGCGGCGCGGGATAAACCGGCCACGCTCGCCGTGGCGCCCGATATCCATCCGGGGTGGAACTATTTCGCGGACTGGGTGGAAGAAGAAAATCGGCGCTTGCTGGGGCCGATGACGGCAGATCTGCAAGTTAAAACGACCCTGGTGCCAGAGATTCAGACGTTGGCTGAAAACACCGTGGCTCGTTGGAATGGCATCCTGGGAAACGGTGAAGATTCGGTGCAGACGGCGCTGTTGGCGATGACGCTGGACGGTGGCGTCGTGGCGATGGTCGGTGGCAAGGATTACGGGGAAAGCCAGTTCAATCGCGCGACCATGGCGCAGCGTCAGCCAGGCTCGGCGTTCAAGCTGTTTGTCTATCTGGCGGCGCTGGACGCGGGCTTTACCCCCGATAGTCTGGCCATGGATGAACCGATTGAAATCGATGGCTGGCGCCCGCGCAATCACAATGGCCGGTTCGAGGGCAAGGTGACCTTGCGTACAGCATTCGCCCAGTCGATCAACACCGTGGCGGTCAAGCTGACGGAACATGTTGGCCGTGACAAGGTTATCGGGGTTGCCCGTCTGCTGGGAGTCAAATCCGATATTCGTCCTACTCCCAGCATGCCGTTGGGCAGTTTCGAGATGAACCTGCTGGAAATGACGGGCGCCTATGCGGCGATCGCGGCCGATGTTAAGCGGGTTGAACCTTATGCCATCACGGAAATTCGTGGCCGTGGCAGGACATTGTATCGCTACAGCCTGCCATCCGGGGCCAACCGCGGGATATTGCCCTGGAAACGCGATCAGATGTTGGACATGCTGATGGCTACGGTGAAGGAGGGGACTGGCCGCGCGGCGGATATCGGGCGCCCCGTTGCCGGGAAAACGGGCACCAGCGAGGATAATCGCGACGGCTGGTTTATCGGCTTTACCGGGGACCTGGTGGTCGGCGTATGGGTCGGGCGCGACGATAATTTGCCGGTTGAGGGCTTGAACGGCGGCGGTTTGCCAGCGCGAATCTGGCGTGACTTCATGACCGAGGTTTATCGTTCACCGGCAAGTGGAGGGGCCGCGGCGATATCGGCCGAGGCTGTTCGGGATATGTCTTCGCCGGCCATGCCGGTTGCCGGAAACAAGCCTTTGTCGTTTCAGGATATCGGCGACGTAATCAAGGATCTCTTCAAGCCCGAATAGGGCCGCGCAGCATTATTTCGAGCAGCGGTTCCTGCCGGCGCCCTTCGCCCGGTATAGAGCCTCGTCGGCGGCCTTGGTGACGGCTTCCGGCGTGGAATGTTTGTCCGATCGTTCCGAAACGCCGATGCTGATGGTGACGGATACCTTCTTGCCGCCGCCGTTCTTTTTTTGAGCTGTTTTCTTTTTCGGGCGATCCTTCGAGCGGATGACGAAGCCCGAATCAGCGATGTTCTGGCGCAACGTGTCGAGATGCGGCAACGCTTCGTCGGCGGTTTTTCCCGGAAACACCACGGTGAATTCCTCGCCGCCATAGCGGAATGGCTTGCCGCCGCCGCTAACGCGTTCCATTCGGCTGGCTACCATGCGCAGAACCTGGTCGCCGATGTCATGTCCGTAGGTATCGTTGAATTTTTTGAAGTGATCGACGTCGAGCATGGCGATGGAATATCGCGGACCCAGCGTCATTGTCTCCATCATCAAGGCGCGACGCGCCGGCAGTCCGGTCAGTTCGTCAACGAATGCCAGGCGGTAGCTGTCCTGGATCGCGGCCATCAGCATCGAGCCCGCGGATGCCGTAAAGAAAACCGAGACGGCTTCTACGTCGCCGACAAAATGCAGCGCCATGCCACCGGCGAGGAGGCCGCCAAGGGCACCGCTCTCGGTCGGGGGATTGCCCAGTAAAATCAGCCTGACGAAGAAATAGGCGGTCACCAGAATGAAGACGGCAATGGCTGGCTCCGGGATCACCGTTCGGGGAATCCACCGGTTAGGAACCATTGGTGTGGAAAGCAGTTTTGCCGCGGCTCGCTGTATATCGGTCGCCAGGCCCTTGGCCAGCCAATGATCGGCCGCCGCCAGAGCCAGTACCATGGCGGCCAGACTGGCGAATATTGCCGCCCGGATCATGCCGTGCCGGGTTAATAATCCGCGTTCCTTCAACAGCGACAATACCAGAAGCCCGATCGGGAATAGCAGCGCGAAAGTCAAATAGCCGAGTTCACCGGAGGTGCCTGATTTTATACTGCTGGCCGGACCGGTGAGCATCCAGTGCCCCAGCGACACGGCTATAAGTGAAAATACCAGTCGGCTGCGATTAAAACGCCAGCCGATAACCGCGCCGACCAGCGCGATCGCATAGGGAAGATATATAAGAAGGCCCCGGATAACCTTTGGGACCTCTTCGGTGTACAGGGCTGTCGCCCAGCCCAGGGCAAGGAAAAATGCGGGCCACAACAGAGCCTTCGGCATACGCAAGGCAGTGCGCCCCAAGGCGTCGGCAGTAATAGCAGTCATGGCGTCGAACAAATCTTCTTGCTGTGGCGAATCAGGACCCCCAGCCTAACGCGCAATTCGTTTACTTGAAGTGAATATAGCGGGTCATCGTGTCGCATTGTTCCTATTCGACGTTGCGAATCGATTCCTCTGTTCGACCGTTGACGGCCTGGCGGCAGGATATTTTTCTTAGTTTGAATTCGAATTTCCAACATTACGGGCGTATTTTAATATGGCCGTTGATGGTTCTTTTTTGAAATAAAATTCCATCTTGGATCCGATGAAATTGCCTGATTGTTGAAAACAAGAGGTTTTTATGGTTAACAGTAATAGTAAATGAATATTACCAATACATAAAATTTTAGAGAAAACATATTCATCTATAGTTGGAAATTGTTGAGAGGGTCCTAAATACATGATATTAACGTTTTGTTAATAAGTTGGAGGTCGGCGGTTTCGATCCGGGAGGTCTCGGCGCCCTGATAACTCCAATAAACAGCCACATTCAATGTGGGAAATTGTCGGAAACAGATTTCAGTATTCGACGGTCGAATAACGGATTGGGTGGAATCTGATGTTTACCAAAGGATCGATTGTAGCCTTGGCGACTATCCTGCTTGCTTTGGCGTTCCCTGGGGAGAGCAGGGGTGATGTGGTCGAAGACCTGAATTGTCTGGCGCTTAATATATATTTTGAGGCTCGTAGCGAACCGCTCGACGGCAAGCTGGCGGTTGGCCATGTCGTTCTTAACCGGACAGCCGACAGTCACTTTCCAGACAAGATTTGCGAAGTCGTGAAGCAGGGGGGCGCCAAGCGCCTTAACAAATGCCAGTTTTCATGGTGGTGCGATGGTCGTAGCGATCGTCCGCGAAATCCCCGTGCGTGGGAGGAAAGCCAGGTGCTGGCCCGGCTGGTTTACTGGGGGTACTCTACCGACCCGACCGGCGGCGCGTTGTGGTATCATGCCGATTACGTGAAACCGTACTGGCGCACAAAGCTGGATCGCGGCCCGATGATCGGGCGCCACCAGTTTTATCTACCCGCAGGCAGCCTGTTGGTGGATTCCGTCGACAAGAAAACCTTGAAGAAGGGCTTGTCCGACAGCTGACGGTGGCGGACCGGGGTAGATTAACCCTCCAAACATAATATCCTGATATCCTTCATGGATAATCGGCGGGAGGCAACGATTGTTGAGTTTTGCTCCGCCCTTTACGATCCTGCAAGGAGGCATGAATTATGGTTGTCACAGGGAAATCCGGTTTTGCGGTTCTTGGCGCGGTCTTTTTGTTGCTAGGCGCTTGCGCGACACCCCAAAAAACAGATGAGATGCAATCCGGCGGTGGGGCGGCGTCCGGGACGCCGGCGCCGGCAACCCAGGCTGATATAGCGGCGCTTCGTGCCGAAATCGCCAGTCTGCGCAACGAATTACGAAATGTTACGCAGCGGGCCGATAGTGCGGCCGTCCGGGCAGAAGCGGCGGCCCGCATGGCTGAAAATGCGGCCGGCAGGGCGGAAACGTCAGCTTCAAAATCCAACAAGATCTATACCCAGACACTCCAGAAATAGGATTTTGCGGCGACAGTTCCTATTGGGTGATACGCAGCGGGGTGCCGCGTTTGGCCTTTTCTGCCTTGTCGACCGCCGACCAGTCGATTCGCGCCGCGTGGATACCGGCAGCTTGTTGTAGCCGTTCCTTTAGTCCGGATACGGGGGTTGCCATATACCACCCTTTTTGTTCCAATTCGTCGCCTTCGGCGACGGAAGGGTGAATTTCGAGATAGAGTTCACCCGCGGACCAGCCGATCTTGGTTTCCTGATCCACCACTCGAACTGGCGTTCCGACGTCGATGATCTGGAATAGTTGTTCGATATCTTCCGGATACAGGCGGATACAGCCACTGCTGACTCTTCGGCCAATTCCATAGGGTTTGTTGGTGCCGTGGATGACATAGTTCCGCCATCCCAGGTTTAATGCAAACAGGCCTAGCGGATTGTCGGGACCCGATGGGACCGTGGCTGGTAGTTCGGGCCGCTCGGCGCGAATTGAGGGAGGTGGTGTCCATATGGGCTTGTCCCGCTTGGCGGCAATAAAGGTTGTTCCCAGCGGTGTTTCCCTTCCCAGTCGGCCCACGCCAATCGGATAGGTGACCGGGGGCTGCCCGTTTCCGGGATAGTAATAGAGCCTCAGTTCCGGCCGATTGATCACGATGCCCTGGCGGGGTGCATCTGGCAGTATATGCTGACCAGGGAGCAGGACCGTACGGCCGGGCTCGGGAACCCAGGGGTCCATGCCTGGATTGGCCGAGATCAATTCGATGAATCCGAAATCATGCAGGCGCGCAATTTCCAACAGGGTCTCGCCTTCCCGTACGCGGTAATATCCATTGGCGCCAATGAGGTCGTTACGGGTTTCTTCGCTTGAGTGGAGCGGAAGGCTACTGAACGACAGAGCGATCGCGGTCGTGAGAGCGGCAAGTGTGCAATTAAAGATTCGAACGGTTTTTGGCGACCCGCTCCGAGCTTTCAGATTTTCGTGGATCCGGCCAGATGCGCGCATCGATAAATGATGCCGGGGAGTTGCGATTACTCCAGGAAGCTTCGCGACTTTAAGAAAATGATTCAAACCGGCATGTCGTTGGATCGTCAAGAGTTCTTCCACCCTTCTATCGGGTTTGGTTCCTGTTCCTCCAAGCGTAAACTGTTCGGCCGGCCACGGGTTAATAAAAAAGAGATGGGCCGCGCTTCAGCAATGCGATGCGCGGCCCATCAGCCTCGTCGTCCACCCGACATCGAGGCTTTGTCGGTAGTCGCTTATCCAATAATCACGACTAGCGCGGTCAGGATTACGGTGAGATAGACGATCTGATGTTTCATTATTCATCCCCAAAGTTCGCTGACATTAACCGCTTCCACCCGAAGCAATTGGTTTCGCCTGCAAGAAGTGTAAGGTTAATAACCTATTAAGATAACGAATTTCGCGAATACTTATTCCATCACGGGAAAGTATTTCCGTAATTTTTTTTGGACAAAAAAAGACGCGCCAGCGGAAAATCCGCTTGGCGCGTCCAGTAAAGGACAGGCCGGGGGCTGTGTCGGCCGTCCTGTTATTTGGTCGCGGCCAGTGTCGCGCTCTCTGGAGCATAGTTCAGATGGCGAACCGCGAGAACTTTACCTTCTTCATCCACTATTTCAGCGTTCCATTCACCAGGCATGTTTTCGGGAAGTACCTGGGTTGACCATACGCGCCAGTAATCGGCACGAATCTCAAACGTAGCCTCGAATATTATTTCACCGCGATAGAACCAACGATGGTTGATTTTTTTTCCTGACATTCCCTGAAGTTCACTAAAGAATGAAATGGACTGATGTGTGTCGGAGAAGTTTGTGACCTCATCCGCGGGATATCGTCTGCTTATTTTTGTTGTGAACTGCGCGATCGTGATCGCTTCCTCCAGGGGCAGGAACAACACATTCTGGTCGTCGCCAGACTCCGGGGTGGGCCCGCCCTTGTTCTTGCCTTTGCCGTGGTTGCCAACATTTCCGCCGCCATTTCCGCCGCCATTTCCGCCGCCATTGCCATTTCCGGCCTCGGCGGATTGCCAGGAAGCTCCGTCATTCACATCGACAGTTGCTGGCGTCATAACAAAGGCCAAGACGAAGATCGCCCCCGCGCCAAGCGTCGACTTCGCGATTCCTGCCACGCATTTATCAGCGAGCGTCTTCTGGTTCTGGAGAAACTTTGTCATGCCAAACATCTCGTATCCCCCGGCAATAAATCCCTTCCATACTTTTCCTGTTCCCCAACCGAACAGTTTAGTAATTTATTAACTATTCAGATAACGGATGGGCCGTGAAATTATTCCATCAGTAACTATGATTGGTGCCTTTTTCCCGGTTTTCGGGCATTAAACTTGATTGATAAAAGCCCATGCGATGGATCCCGTCGTCTGGGGTTTCATTTCCTGGCCAATATGCCGACATCTTCGGGAGCGTAATTCAGTTTGCGGACCTGAAGTACCTTGCCGGCCTCATCAACGATTTCGACTTTCCATTCGCCCGACATGCTTTCGGGAAGCAATTGGGTCGACCAGATCCGCCAGCTGTTCGCCCTGATTTTGAAATTGGTTCTGAACTTTACTTCATCGCCATAATACCAAATGTGGGAGACCATCTTCCCCGACATTTCCTTGAGTTCGCTGAAAAAGGATATTGCCTGGTGCGAGTCGTCGAGAATGGTGACTTCGTCCGCCGGATAGCGTTTGCTGATCTTGGTGGTGAACAGCGCTAATGAGATTTCTTCCTTTTTAGGCGGTATAAACAGGATGGTGTCACGGCCGGATCCTGTCGACGAAACGTCACCGCCGCCGTTGTTTGAGCCGTTTCCACCCCCGCCGCCATTGCTTCCACCGCTTCCACCGCTTCCGCCATTCCCGCCACCGCCATTCCCGCCACCGCTGTTTCCACCGCCGTTCCCGCCGCCGTTTCCGCCATTGCCTTTACCGCCCCCCCCATTTGCGGCATAGGCGCCGTTTGTCGTGAAACCCGATTCCAGGTTCAAGGTGACGGGCATTATCAGGGAAATGGCAAAAATTGCCGCCGTTGCGAACCCGAGCGTGGTGATCTTAACGTTG
>JAOUMF010000633.1 GCA_029881615.1 Alphaproteobacteria bacterium
CGACGCCACCGCCCTGCCCTGGCCCGACGCGCATTTCGACAGTGCCGTCTCGACCCAGGTTTATGAATATGTGGAAGACCTTGGCCTGGCCTTCGCGGAACTGTATCGCGTGCTGAAGCCCGGTGGGCGCGCCGTCGTCATGGCGACCGATGCCGACACCATACTGTTCGGCCCCGCCGGGGATGTCACGGCGGCGCGGGCTCGCGAGGCCTGGCCCCGACATTGCGCCCACCCCTACCTGCCCCGCGACCTGGAGCGCCTGCTCGGACGGGCCGGTTTCTCGGTGACCGACCGCAAGGTCCATGTCATCGCGAACCATGAATTCACGCCAGACAATTTCGGCTGGCACATGGCGCGCAGCCAATCGGTCTATGCGGCCAAACAGGGCGCCATCGCCAAGGAAGACGGCAAGGCCTGGATCGCGTCGCTGGACCAGTTGAGCCACGACGGCGCCTTCTTCTTCAGCATGAACCGCTATCTGTTCGTGGCAACCAAACCGGAATAGCCCGCTAGGCCACCTGTTCCTTGGTTTTCATGAAGCGAATTTCCGGAAAATCCTTGGCCGCGCGATCCAGATGCCAGGCGTTACGGGCCAGGAACACCGGCGAACCGTCATGATCGTCGGCCAGCGCCGAGCCGTTGGCATCGGCGAATTTCTTCATCGCATGGCTATCGGCGGCCTCGACCCAACGGGCGGTATAAAGCTCGGTCTGTTCGAACCGCACCGGAATATCGTATTCGGTGCGGATACGGTCGGCCAGCACGTCGAACTGCAACGGCCCGACCACGCCGACGATCCAGTCCGACCCCAGCCGCGTGCGGAATGCCTGGGCCGCGCCTTCCTCGGCCAGATGGGTCAGCGCCCGGCCCAGATGCTTGGCCCGCATCGGATCTTCCGGACGCACCCGCTGTAGCATTTCCGGCGCGAAGGCAGGAATGCCGGTAAAATGGATGTCCTCCCCCTCGGTCAGCGCATCGCCGATACGCAGATTACCGTGGTTCGGCAAACCGACAATATCGCCGGCATGGGCTTCCTCGGCCAGTTCGCGGTCGCGCGCCAGAAACAGCACCGGGGCGCTCATCGCGATCATCTTGCCGCTGCGCACATGTTTCAGCTTCATGCCGCGCTTGAAATGGCCAGAGGCCAGCCGCATGAAGGCGATGCGATCGCGATGCTTGGGATCCATGTTCGCCTGGATCTTGAAAACGACTCCGGTCACCTTTTTTTCCGTCGGTTCGATCATGCGTTCGACGGCCGGTTGCGGGCGGGGCGGCGGGGCCAGATCAACCAGCCCCTGCAGCAATTCCCCGACCCCGAAATTATTGATCGCGCTACCGAAAAAAATCGGCGTCATATTGCCGTCGCGATAAGCCTGCATGTCGAATTCCGGCATCAAGCCGCGCGCCATCGCGACTTCTTCGCGTAATTGCGCCACCGCATGATCGGGCAGCAGTGCGTCCAGCTTGGGATCGTCCAGTCCCTCGCAGCGCTCGGTCTCTTCCGGGCGGCCTTCCTTGGCACGCGCCAGCAGCGCCAGCCGGTCGTGGATCAGATCGTAGGATCCCAGGAAATTCCGCCCCATGCCGATCGGCCAGCTACCCGGCGTCACGTCCAGCGCCAGCGTCTGTTCCACCTCGTCGATCAACTCGAACGGATCGCGGCTTTCGCGGTCCAGCTTGTTGACAAAGGTGATGATCGGCATGTCCCTTAAGCGGCACACCTCGAACAGCTTGCGGGGCTGGGGCTCGATGCCCTTGGCCGCGTCGATCACCATGATCGCCGAATCGACCGCGGTCAGCGTGCGGTAGGTATCCTCGGAGAAATCCTCGTGGCCCGGCGTATCCAGCAGATTGAAGGTACAGCCCTGATACTCATAGGTCATCACCGACGAGGCGACGGAAATGCCGCGCTCGCGCTCCACCTTCATCCAGTCCGACCGGGCACGCCGCTGTTCGCCGCGCGCCTTGACCGCGCCGGCAGCCTGAATCGCACCGCCGAACAACAGCAGCTTTTCGGTCAGCGTCGTCTTGCCCGCATCCGGATGCGAAATAATCGCAAAGGTACGGCGGCGCGCGACGATTTCATTCTCGGTCGCCATGGTGGGTTAACTCTCCAACAAACAAATCGCGCCCGAAGCTGTGGGCGCGGCATGTGCAGGATATGGCGTATCCGATCAGCGAACGCAAGTGCGGCGCACATTATTCCAGCCCGCCATCGTCCATTTCCAGAACCCCGGCGATGGCCGCGCCCAGCGCGTGGGCCATGCCGAGCAGCCCGTCGTCAAAGGTTTCATTGCCGCCGCTG
>JAOUMF010000634.1 GCA_029881615.1 Alphaproteobacteria bacterium
CACGGCCTCGGCCGAGTGGGCGACGCCGCCGTCGGCACTGGACAGCGAGGCCGAGAAAAAATATTTCAGCTCAAATATGCCGCGCGGCGATGCCATGTATTTGTTGCTGGTCACCCGGCTGACCGTGCTTTCATGCACACTGACCGCCTCGGCGACATCGCGCAGGATCAAGGGACGCATATGGGATACACCGTATACGAAAAATGCATCCTGCTGGCGGACAATCTCCGTGGCGACCTTTAGAATTGTAGTTGCACGCTGATGCAGCGCCTTGACCAGCCAATTCGCCGTATTTAGCTGATCGGTCAGATATTCCTGATCCTTCTTGCTACGAACTCCGCGGCTGACATGGCTGTAATACTGACGGTTGATCAGAACCCGCGGCAGGGTATCGCTGTTCAACTCTACCTGCCAGCCGCCGTCCGCATGGGCACGCATCAGGATATCCGGGGACACCGGTTGTGCAACTTCATGCTCAAAAAGCGAGGCAGGCCGGGGATTCAGCGAACGCAAATCCGCCATCATCTCCTGAAAATCCTCTTCATCGACACGGCATGCCTTCATGATGGCCGCCCGATCATATTTCTCGAACAGATGAAGATTTTCCAGCAAGGCCTGCATTGCCGGGTCCAGCCGGTCTTTTTCGCGTAGCTGGATTTCAAAACATTCCTTGAGATCGCGAGCGAAAATCCCGGGCGGATCGAAACGTTGCATCTGGTCCAGCACAGCTTCCACACGGTCCAGATCACAACCCAGTCGCACTGCAAGCTCTTCGCAAGAGCCGGCAAAGCGGCCAGCCTCATCCAGCAGCTCTATCAGGTGCAAGCCGATTATCCGGTCCACCTGATCCTGAATATCTACGTTAAGCTGTTCCGACAAATGATCGCGAAGGGTAATGTTGCCGCTGATCCGCGACTCGATACTGTTGTCGATATCGGAAAAGTCGCTACTGCCCCCGCTTGCCGCGGAAGATCCGGCGTCATATGAGACAGGCCCCGCGTCTGCAGTTGCAGGTGAATTGCCGCCGTCCCAGACGTTATCGTAGTCGATATCCAGCGGCGCATCGCCCTCCGCCGGCATGGACACGGCGTCAGCCAGTTCCATGCTGTCCACCGGACTATCAAGCCCATCCTCGAATCCGCTATCGTCGGAGGCCTCCGAATTCTCAGCCAGCCCGTTCGGTTCGCCCGCCGGCGCGGCGGCATCGCTGTTCACATCTTCATGTTCCAGCAGCGGGTTTTGTTCCAGCTCTTCCTCGACATAGGCCGTCAGTTCGATATTAGACATCTGCAACAGCTTAATGGCCTCCTGCAGCTGCGGAGTCATCACCAGCGATTGTTGCTGTTTCTGGCTAAGGCGGTGTGACAGGGCCATGGCGTCTATGCGAAGCCGTAAACCGGGATACCCGGCCTACAGGCTGAAACGCTCTCCCAGGTAAACGCGGCGCACTTCAGCATGCGCCACGATTTCTTCCGGTGGCCCCTCCATAAGAACCGTGCCGTCATGAATGATATAGGCGCGGTCGACGATCGACAAAGTCTCCTGAACATTATGATCGGTAATCAGAACGCCGATGCCGCGATCCTTCAGATGGCTTACCAGTTCCCGAATTTCGCCGACGGCGATCGGATCGATGCCCGCCAGCGGTTCGTCCAACAAGATAAAATGCGGTTTGGAAGCCAGCGCGCGCGCAATCTCGACACGACGGCGCTCGCCCCCGGAAAGCGCGATCGCCGGCGTGCGCCGCAGATGGGTAATCGAAAACTCGGCGAGCAGGGCATCAAGCATCGTCTCGCGCCGGCTGGCGTCGGGTTCCACCGTCTCGAGGATCGCATTCAGATTCTGTTCGACCGAAAGCCCGCGAAAAATTGACGCTTCCTGTGGCAGGTAACCAATGCCGAGCCGTGCCCGGCGATACATCGGCAAATCGGTGATGATTTCGCCGTCCAGCGCGATATCGCCGTAATCCGGCGTAATCAATCCGGTGATGATGTAAAACGTTGTGGTTTTGCCCGCACCGTTGGGACCCAGCAGACCCACCGCCTCGCCGCGCTGAACCTGAAGGCTGACATCGCGAATTACCGGTCGCTTCTTGTAGGTCTTGCCGATATTGCGAACTTCCAGGCCAGTATTTTCGGCCACCAGCATCGGTTTGCCGGGTTGCGCCTCGGCTTTGCTATCCGGCCGGCCTTTCACGGTTTTGCTGGTGTCGTCCCTGTCCACTGTCGCCCCTTTTGTTCCTGGAAACCCGATTCAGTTCGGCGGCTGAACCAACCCTTTGACACTGCCGCCACCGCCGATCAG
>JAOUMF010000635.1 GCA_029881615.1 Alphaproteobacteria bacterium
GCTACTGGAATATCGCCCCTTCCAGGAAGCGGGCTTTGACTGCGAAAAGGCGGAGACGCCTATAGAGTATGCCATTTGCACTGATGATAGCGACGCCAGGCTGGCGTTCCTCGACCGTTCCATTGCCCAGTGGTATAGCCTGCAGCGCCAGAAACTGGAGGGCGAAGAGAAAGCCCGTCTGCGGAGCGATCAGCGCGATTGGATCAAGGCGCGGAACACCAAATGCGCGGACGCCGACAGGGATTGCCTGCGCATGTCCTATATCGAGCGTTTGCGGGATATGGGATATCCTCACATGAAGGAACTGGAAAGCCAGTAGCCATGATTCCGGTCGGTTATATCTATAAAACCCTCGCGGTCTCTAACGGATCCTCGCGGTTTACATGATGGGCCCCAGTCTGCGGCAATAGCCCCTACGCATCCTCCGCCGTCAGTTCCGCCGGGAAGCCGGGGGCACGCAGTTGCTCGCCCACGGCGTCTTCCAGGATTTTCACCACCATCGAAGACCATGCGTCGCCGCCGAACTGCTCGCGTGCCTGAATGAATATCTGCTCGGTCATGCCGGCCAGCGCCAGGGGCACCCCGAATTCGCGGCCCATCTGGGTCGCGAAACCGGCGTCCTTGCAGGCCAGATCCATGGTGAAGCCGATATTGTAACTGCCGTTCAGGATTACCTGGCTCTCGGTTTCATGCACGAAGCTGTTGCCGGAACTCGCCCGGATCGCCTCGAAGCTTTTCTTCAGGTCCAGCCCGCCGCGCTTGGCCAGCATCAGCGCCTCGCCGGCCGCCACCAGGTGGATGAAGGCCAGCATGTTGGTGATGACCTTAATGACCGATGCCTTGCCCAGCGGCCCCATATGCAGGACCTCGCCGCCCATTGCCCGGAAGGCCGGCAGATGCGCCCGGTAGGCGGCCTCGTCGCCGCCGATCAGCACGGTGATTTCGCCGGCGGCCGCGCGATGCACGCCGCCGGTTACAGGGGCTTCCAGCGTAACCACGCCGCGCGCCGCGCCAAGTGCGGCGATGCGCTCTATCTCATGGGCGTCGTTGGTGCTCATCTCGATCCAGGCACCGCCTGCCGGGATGCCTTCCAGCGCACCGTTCTCGCCAGTCATCACTGCGGTAGAGGCCTTGGGCGAGGGCAGGCAGGTGATCAGGCTGTCCGTCGCTTGCGCCGCCGCGCGCGGGCTGTCGGCCCAGGTGGCACCGGCCGCCAGCAAATCGGCCGCAGCCTCGCGGTTCAGATCGTGAACCGTAACCTCGAAACCCTCGCGGATCAGACTGGCCGCCAGATGCCTGCCCAGATTGCCCAGGCCGATAAAACCGTATTTCATATGTCACCTTCCAATGTGGGAGAGCAGCCTGTTGGGCCTACTTGGATGAGTCGTTGCCACCGCCAAGGATCCATCCCTTGCGGTAAAAATAGTACAGCATGCCAACCGCCGCGGTGGCCATCAGGCCGAGTACGACAGGATAGCCCCAGTACCATTTGAGTTCCGGCATGTTCCAGGGCGATGCGGTATCGTCGAAATTCATGCCGTACAGGCCGGTAATGAAGCTGAGAGGGATGAAGATCGTGGCGATGATCGTCAGGACTTTCATGACTTCATTCATGCGCGCATTGACGCTCGACAGGTACACGTCGACAAGCCCGGTCGCGATTTCACGATAGGTTTCAACGATATCCATCAGCTGTATGGTGTGGTCATAGCAATCCCGCAGGTACAGGCGGGTCTGGTCGGTGATGTTCGGCGACGATTCCCGGGTCAATCCGTTCAACATTTCCCGGTGGGGCCAGATTGTCCGTCGCAGCACCAGCAATTCGCGCTTGATTTCATGCACTCGCCGGGCCTGACCTTCCGACGGCCGTGCCATGACCTCGTCCTCCAGGGCGTCCAGCCGGTCGCCGCAGGCTTCAAGCACCGGGAAATATCCGTCGATCACCGCGTCGATCAGGGCATAGGCGAGATAATCCGGAAAGCGACCCCTTATCTGCCCGCGACCCTTGCGCAGGCGTTCGCGAACCGGTTCGAAACAATCCCCCGGCGTTTCCTGGAAGGTCAGAAGAAACCGTTCGCCGAGAAACATGGAAACCTGTTCGGTCGTTGGCGGCACGCCGCCTTCGATCATGCGGGTCACGATGAAAAGGTGGTCCGCATACTCTTCCACCTTCGGCCGCTGATGGACATTGACGACGTCTTCCAGCGCCAGCCCGTGCAGATCGAACATTTCGCCCAGACCGCGGATCAGATCCAGATTGGCCAGACCGACGACGTTGATCCAGGCAACAGGATGCTTGTCGA
>JAOUMF010000636.1 GCA_029881615.1 Alphaproteobacteria bacterium
GATGCTCTGGTATATCGGCGCGCTGATGGTATGCATCGGCGGCTACTGGTTCTGGTTTTTCATTCGCGTGGACGTTGCCGCGGAGGGTAATTCGCCATTCCGCCTGGTTCGCGCCGACCTGTTCATCGTCTCGATGACCCTGGGCACGACTCTCGGCCCGATCTGGGCGATGCTGCAGGCGACGGGCAGCGACACCTGGGCGACAGTGTTCCTGGGGCTCTATCTCATCGCCACCACGGTGCTCTTCGCATCGATCCCGTGGTCCAAGTTCTCCCACATGTTCTTCAAGCCCGCCGCGGCCTTCGAGAAAAGAGTATCCAAGGCCAATGGTTCAGCGTCGAACTTGCCGACGGAGACCCGTGACGATCCCGAACAACAAAAACGACACTCCATGGAACTGCTGCTGGACGCCCCGATGGATATGGGGCTTGGCATCAAGCGCGAAGCGCCCCGCCACTATTAAGACGCAGCCACACGTTCTGTCGGAACTGATTTAAGGAGCCGGAATAATGCCAACCTTCGTCTATATGACAAGGTGCGACGGATGCGGACATTGCGTCGACATCTGCCCCTCGGACATCATGCACATCGATAAGACCTATCGCCGTGCCTATAACATCGAGCCCAACATGTGCTGGGAGTGCTACTCCTGCGTCAAGGCTTGCCCGCAGCACGCAATCGATGTGCGCGGATATGCCGATTTCGCCCCGCTGGGCCACAGCGTTCGCGTCGACCGCGACGAGGAAAAGGGCACGATCGCCTGGAAAATCAAATTCAGGAACGGTACGGAAAAGAATTTCCTGTCGCCGATCACCACCAAGCCTTGGGGAACCGGGATTCCCCAGCTCGCGGACGTTCCCGGACCCAGCGACGAAATGCGCAATAGCGAGCTGTTGTACAACGAGCCGAAATATGTCCGCATGGATGATGGCGATTTGCACACGCTTGAATCCGCCGGCCTCGAGATGAAGAAAGGCGTGTATTACTGATGGCTTACAAAACAATCATCGAAGACGGCATCGATATTCTCGTCGCGGGCGCGGGCCTTGGCGGCACCGGCGCCGCATGGGAAGGGCGATTCTGGGGGCAGGACAAGAAGATTGTCATTGCCGAAAAGGCCAATATGGACCGCTCCGGTGCGGTCGCCCAGGGTCTGTACGCTATCAACTGCTACATGGGCACCCGCTGGGGCGAGAATAACCCGGAAGACCATGTCCGCTATGCCCGTATCGACCTGATGGGGCTGGTGCGCGAGGATCTGCTGTTCGATATGGCCCGTCACGTTGACTCCACGGTGCACCAGTTCGAGGACTGGGGCCTGCCGATCATGAAGGACGCGAAGACCGGGCAGTATCTGCGCGAGGGACGGTGGCAGATCATGATTCACGGGGAGTCATACAAACCCATCGTGTCCGAGGCCGCCAAGAAATCGGCGGACAAGGTGTTCAACCGCGTTTGCATCACCCATCTGCTGATGGACGAAAGCAAGGAAAACCGGGTTGCCGGCGCCGTTGGCTTCAACGTCCGCACGGGCAACTACCACGTCTTCAAGTCCAAGACCGTGATCTGCGGCGCGGGCGGCGCGTCGAACATCTTCAAACCGCGTTCGGTTGGCGAAGGTTCCGGCCGCACCTGGTATG
Organism: Alphaproteobacteria bacterium; assembly: GCA_029881615.1. Taxonomy (GTDB): domain Bacteria; phylum Pseudomonadota; class Alphaproteobacteria; order UBA8366; family JADFVY01; genus JADFVY01. The sequence continues at coordinate 1,641 of JAOUMF010000636.1, forward strand.
CGCCCTGGTCGTCCGCATCCGCCTATGGGCTGATGATCAATGCCGGCGCCAAGATGACCCAGATGGAAAACCGCATCGTGCTGGCGCGCTTCAAGGACGGTTACGGTCCGGTCGGCGCCTACTTCCTGCATTTGAAGACCTATACGCAGAATTGCCTGGGCGAAGAGTACGAATCCAAATGGTTCCCCGAACTGCAGAAGATGGTCGGCAAGGAATATCTCGATCCGGAAGCTTCGCATCTGACACACCGGCCGATCCCGACCTGTTTGCGTAACCATGCGCTGATCAGCGAAGTGAATGCCGGCCGCGGCCCCATTCACATGGTGACCATGCAGGCCTTCCAGGACCCGCATCTGGAAGAAGTGGGCTGGGAAAACTTCCTCGGCATGACCGTCGGCCAGGCGGTTCTGTGGGCCGCCACCGATGTGGACCCCAAGAACGAGAATCCCGAACTGACCACGTCCGAGCCCTACGTGATGGGTTCCCATGCGACCGGTTCGGGCGCCTGGTGCTCGGGCCCCGAGGACGTATCCCCGCCGGAATATTTCTGGGGCTACAATCGCATGACGACGATCGAAGGTCTGTTCGGCGCCGGTGACGCGGTCGGCGGCACGCCGCACGCCTTCTCATCCGGCTCGTTCACCGAAGGACGTCTCGCC
>JAOUMF010000637.1 GCA_029881615.1 Alphaproteobacteria bacterium
ATACAGAATCCAGCCTTTATGGTGCCAGAAAATACTGCCGGCGGCTTCTTCCTGAATGTGGAACAGGTCCATCTCGCGGCCCAGCCGGCGATGATCCCGCTTTTCGGCCTCTTCCAGCCTTGTCAGATATGCCTTCAGTTCCTTGTCTGTACGCCAGGCCGTACCGTAGATGCGCTGCAGCTGGGTGTTGCGCGCGTCGCCACGCCAGTAAGCGCCGGCCAGCTTCATCAGCTTGAAGGCCTTGCCCAGCTTTCCCGTCGACGGCAAATGCGGGCCGCGGCAAAGGTCCAGCCATTCGCCCTGCCGATAGATTGAAATATCGGCGTCATGGGGCAGCGTCTCGATATGCTCGGCCTTGAAGCTTTCGCCCCTGTCCTTGAAGAAGCGGATGGCCTCGTCGCGCTCCCACACTTCGCGGGTAATGGATTCGTCCCGGTCGACGATTTCCCCCATGCGCTTTTCGATCTTCACCAGATCGTCGGGCGTAAAGGGCTCCTCGCGATAAAAATCGTAATAAAACCCGTCCTCGATGGAAGGGCCGAAGGTCACCTGCACGCCGGGATAAAGTTCCTGCACGGCTTCCGCCATGACATGGGCTGCATCGTGGCGCAGCAGTTCCAGTGCCTCATCGCTATCGCGTGTGATGATCGAGACCGCTACGTCGCCGTCGATGACATGGGCGAGATCCATTTCGCTGCCGTCAACGACCAGCGCCAGCGCGGCCTTTGCCAGGCCGGGCCCTATGGAGGCGGCGAGTTCGGTGCCGCTGACCGGATTGTCGAATTCGCGGACACTACCGTCCGGAAGCGTAATGGCTACCATGATATCTCTAAGGCAAGCTGGATCGATTCGGTTCAAACTATGCGGCCAAGGCCGTTTCAAGCGCTTTCATCTAACGCAAGCGCAAGGCTGCCGCAACCTCGCTGACCGGTAGATCGTCGAGATTCTCTTTTCGAAGGATCATAACATACCGTCCTCGCGGTGAATTTCGGTTCTGATGGGAGGCTGCGGAAAACATGACGGCGGTAGGGCAACCGACCGCCGCAAGCAGGCGGAGGACGCCACCATCGTTGCCCAGCGCCGCATTGGCATGGGTGGCGAGAACCGCTACGTCGAAAAGCGACGTCTTGCCCGTAAGGTCCATTGTTTCGGCCGAAGCGGCGGCGATGATCCGGTTGGTGGCGGCATCGGCCTCTTCGCCAATTATTACCGGCCGCCGGCCTTCTATCGACAGCCGCCGCGTCAGTTCGCAAAATCGTTCGACCGGCCAGCCCTTGCCTTGACGTGCCAGGGACCCGCCCGGTGCGATCAAAACATATCCGTCCTGAAGTCCAAAGCGCCCGGCAAATCCTGTCGTCAGCCATGAAAGGTTGGGCGCCGGCATTTCGGTAATGCCGGCGTTCGCCATTTGCCGGACCAGTTGCTCGACATAATGTTCGAGGAGATGTTGCGAGAAAGGCCCGGGCCCGGGATTACTGCGCGACCAGTCGGCGGTTTTGCCGAGAAGCTTTTTCATGCATAGCCGGTATCGCGCCGTTCGCCTTGAATTGTCCAGATCATAGACCATGTCCAGCGGGGCGCGGCGCAGGCGAAGGATCAATCCAGCTTCCTTGTCGAAACGGCCCGGTGCCGTCGCGCCCTCGTCCCAGACCTCATCGAACCAGCCGCTTTTTCGTGCCAGTTCGCTGTACCGTTTGACCGTCAGCAGGGTGATATGGGCATTGGCATGATGCCGCCGGATCGCATTGAATGCGCCAAAAGCAAGAACGAATTCGCTGAAACCGTCCATCTTGACCACAAGTATCCGCCGGACAGGCTCGCGGTTCATTGAGTCCCGTCCAGCAGTTCACGATAGACCGCGATCGTTGCGTCGCACATTTTTTTCGTCGTGAAATTATCATGGACCCGTGCGATCGCGGCCTGCGCCAGGCGTTCGCGCGCCGCCGTGTCCAGATCCAACGCAGTCGTCAGCGCATCGGCCAGGGATTTCGGGTCGCTGGGCGGTACCAGCCATCCCGTCACGCCCGGTATCAGAATTTCCGGAGCGGCGCCATGGTCGGGGGCGATCACCGGCTTGCCGATTGCCTGGGCCTCGGCAACGACCCGGCCGAACGCTTCGGGCTCCGTCGAGGCCGAAACCACTACATCCGACAGCTTGTATGCTGCCGCCATGTCGCGGCAACCGCCGACGATATGAACGACGCTTTGCAGGCCCAGTTTCGTCACCATCGCGTCAAGCTCTCGCCGGTAGGCGGTCCTGCCCTGATCGTCACCCACGATCAGGCAGCGG
>JAOUMF010000638.1 GCA_029881615.1 Alphaproteobacteria bacterium
AGCAGCGCGAGGGTTTCATCGACCGATTGGGGCAGGGACGCTGTCATGGGAAACCGGCGCGGTCAGCCGCCGTTGCGGGCCTGGCGGATATATTTGCGTGCTCGCTTAACCTTGTCGATACAGTTCGGATATTTCTCGAACTGTTGTTGGATCTTGGCGGCGCTTAGCAGGCTGCCGGCCTTAGTCATGGCGACGGCGCCATCGAATCCTTCAGCTTTCGCCTGCTCGAATTCGGCATAGGCCTGGGACAGCCCGCTCTTGCAAGCGGCGGCCTGGCTAGCGGATGCGTTGCCCGAACAGGCCGCGAGAAACAGCGCCATGGAAATGACGCTTGTCGTGGCCACGGCGCGAATGCGCGGGTTCATCTCGATGTTCATTCCGGTCTCTCCTGCTATTAAGTCTCTTATACCAGACTGCCACCCGCAGCGGCCTGAATATCTACCATGGGCGTTGGGTGGGTCAATGGTCCGCGCCGTTTATGCCCTCTTCGGTAGTTGGTTGAACTGTCATCACCACAATGAATGGCAGGGTTTTAACCGTCTCTTAGCAAGATTGATTATAGAATTTCCTGGAATTCATTTCTGGGAAAATACCCGAGGAAACACGGGTTTGCCTGATCGGCGCCATGATCAGGTCCGGTTTCGATGCGATGGTTATGGCCGGTTCGTACCGACCAGGCCGGTGAATGCCAATAATGGGGGTGTGTCATGTCGTTGAAATTCCGTATCGTTCTGTTTCTTGCAGGTCTTGCGTTCCTGCCGTTCGCGGCGCAGGCTGCGCGCGACGAGATGCGATTTACCGATGTTTACGTAGAGTCGGAGACCGACTCACCCCGCGCCTGCTTCGAGTTCACTCGCAAGCTGAAAACCCATGGCGGCGTTCGTTACGAGGACTATGTTCGCTTCGAACCGCCTTTCAAGGCGGAATTCACGGCCCGTGGCCGGCGCCTCTGCGTTTCCGGCATGAATTATGGCGAGATCTATTCGACGACACTGTTGAAGGGTCTACCCGATTTCAGCGACCGAATGACGGCACAGACCGAACAATTCAACGTCTCGATCCCCGATCGCAATCCCACGCTGAAATTTTCCGGTGCATCCTATATCCTGCCCAGCCGCGGCGAACGCGCGCTGCCGCTGACGTCGGTCAATGTCGCGGAAGCAGACGTCAAGATCATGCGGATCAACGACCGCAATCTGATCAACGAGATCAATTCAGGGCGCATCAGCAGTCTCATGTCCCGGTGGGATTCCAGCCGCATTGACTCGCTGGCGGGCGAGACCGTCTGGGAAGGCATCATCGAAATGGCCATGGAAAAGAATCGGGGGGTCAAGACCTCGATTCCCGTGGGCGATATCCTTGGCCAACCGGAGCCGGGTATCTATGTCGTCATGGCCATTCCCCGCGGTGAACGCAAGGGATATGTCTATTACGAAGCCACCCAGTGGATGGTGGTTACCGATATCGGCATGACCAGCATTTCCGGTCGCGACGGGCTGCATGTCTTTCTGCGCTCGCTGCAGGATGCGAAGTTTCTGGCTGGAACCAGGGTCCAGTTGATCGCCCGCAATAACGAAGTGCTTGCCACGGCGACCACGGATGAACAAGGACGGGCAATCTTTGCCCCCGGTCTGGTGCGCGGCGAGGGCGGGGCTCGGCCGGGCGCGGTAATGGCCTTCGGCGGTGCCGGCGAGTTCAATTTCCTCGATCTGACCAAGCCGGCTTTCGATCTAACCGACCGCGGCGTCGGCGGACGCGCCGAACCGGGTCCGATCGACGGCTTTATCTATGCCGACAGGGGTGTTTATCGCCCCGGCGAAACGGTCAATCTGGTCACTCTGTTGCGTGATGACAGGGCCGTGGCGCAGGAAGGCTTGCCGCTGAAATTGCGTATTCTCAAGCCCGACGGCACCGAGCACAATATCGTCGATGTCAGCAAGGACGGGAAAGGCGGTGGGTATCACTTTGCCCTGCCACTGTCCAAATCGGCCAATACCGGTAGCTGGACCGTTCAGGCGCTGATCGACCCCAAGGGGCCGTCCGTCGGCAGCGCGACGTTCCAGGTTGAGGATTTCGTGCCTGAACGGATGGATGTCAAACTATCCAGCAAGGCGCCCTTCATGGTGCCAGGCGAGGATTACGAAGTCGCCGTGGATGCCCGGTTCCTCTATGGCGCGCCCGGTGCCGACCTTGCGGTCGAGGGCGAGATGGTCCTGATGCAGGACAACAATCCCTGGCCCGAAATGAAAGGCTACAGGTTCGGCCTTGTCCAGGAAGAGTGGCGGCC
>JAOUMF010000049.1 GCA_029881615.1 Alphaproteobacteria bacterium
GGCCGCCTGGCCCTGATCTGCCTGCCCGGCACGGTTCTCGGCGTCTGGCTGGGGGTCAAGGCCTTCGGCCGCGTCGACGACCGCCAGTTCCGGCTGATCATATTATGGCTGCTGCTGGCATCGGGCGGCGTGCTGACGGTTACCAATCTGTTGTAATGCCTGTTGCAATCGGCGGCCGTAACGGGGAAATTCCCCCTGCCCCAATCAAGAAGAACCGGATACATCATGCCCCGCGATCTCGAAGGAATTCTCGTCGTCACCCTGGAACAGGCGGTGGCCGCGCCCTATGCGTCGTCGCGGCTGGCCGATGCGGGGGCCCGGGTAATCAAGCTGGAGCGCGAGGAAGGCGATTTCGCACGGCGCTACGATACCTGCGTCAATGGCGAGAGCGCCTATTTCGTCTGGCTGAACCGGGGCAAGGAATCGATCCGGTTCGATTTCAAGGACGATGACGACAAGGCGATGCTGCGCCGCATGCTGGCCCGCGCCGATGTCTTCATCCAGAATCTGGCCCCCGGCGCGGTGGCGCGGGCGGGTTTCACCAGCGCCGACCTGCGCGCCGAATTTCCCCGCCTGATCACCTGCGATATCTCCGGCTATGGCGAGGAAGGCCCGTTTCGCGACATGAAGGCCTACGACCTGCTGGTGCAGGCGGAATCGGGACTGGCGGCCATTACCGGTTCGCCGAGCGAGCCGGGCCGCGTCGGCGTCTCGGTCTGCGATATCGCCTGCGGCATGTATGCCCATCAGGCCATTCTGCAGGCACTGTTCGCGCGCGAACGCACCGGCAGAAATCGCGGCATCCAGGTCTCGCTCTACGGCGCCATGGCCGACTGGATGAACGTGCCCTACCTGCAACATCGCTATGGCGGCCAGACACCCGGCCGGCCGGGGCTGAACCACCCGACCATCGCGCCCTACGGCGCCTATGATTGCGGCGACGGCAAGCCGGTGCTGATCTCGATCCAGAACGAGCGCGAATGGCGCAGCCTCTGCGAAAACGTCCTGGGTGGCGCGGAAATCGCCGACGACCCTCGCTTCGCCACGAACCCCGACCGGGTCGCCAACCGGCCGGCGCTGGACGCCATTATCCTCGGCGCCTTCGGCCGCGGCCCGCGTGAAGAGATCATCGCAAAGCTGGAAGCCGCCAAGATTGCCTATGGCCGGCTGTCTTCACTGGACGATCTGGTCGCCCATCCGCAAAACCGCCTCATCGAGGTGAAGACCAGCGCCGGCGACGTCCAGGTCCTGGCCCCGCCGCCCATCGCCGTAGGCGAGACCGAAAGCTACGGTCCCGTCCCGGCACTGGGCGAGCATGACGCGGCGGTAAGGGCGGAGTTCGCGAATTGACGCCTCAGCGCATGCACTTCATGTGCAGGGCACCCTGGCAGGCGAGACTGCGGAAACTCCACAGGCTCTTGATGTAGGCCACGGTATTTTTTGCCTCGGTCTCGGAAATAATTTCCTTGAACGGCAGCATCCGGGGATTACGCGGCGAGCCATTCAAAATGGTGTGGGCGAGGTTGGCATCATCGTGGTGCCAGCCATGCGCGGAATTGTCCAACGCCGGGGCGACGAAACCGTAGTCGTCCTGGCCGTTCATATCCTTCGGGCGCTCTCCAACGCCATTTTCGCCATGGCAGGACTGACAGTACTGTTCATAGGTCTTGCGCGCGGCGGCAACGAGTTCGGGGGTTTCCCTGTCATGCCCCCTGTAGCTGCCCCAGGTCCGGCCACCGTCCTTGCTGGTGAGGATGGCGCCAGTATCGGCGACAACGTGAATACGGTCCGGATCGCGTGGGTCGATCGCCATCTTCACCGGATAGCGGTCACCGAAATCGGCCGACTGCACCTTCCAGCCGGTGCCGGTTTCATCGCCCTTCATCAGGCCCACCCCGTACACGAAGGCATAGATTTGACCGGTCGCGGATATCTCGACCAGCGTCGTCGGATGTTTTTGCATGAAGACGGGATTCCAGTTCCTACCGCCGTCCGGGCTGACGAACAAACCTCCCATGGCCGCCGCATAGGCAGTTTCGGAATCCAGCGCCGAACCAGCCAGATCGAAGGTCTTTTCGGGAACCGAGCCGGCCTTCCCCCAGGTCAAACCAGCGTCCCGGCTTACCTGCAAGCCATTGAACATTCCATAGATCACCTTGGGATCGGCCTGACTGACCGTCACTGCATGAAAGTCCACGGGACCGCCTACTCCCGCGGCGATCGGCTGCCAGGTGACACCGCGGTTGCTGGACCCCATGATCCCCAGATTGCCACCGCCCACCGGATGGCCGCTGGCATAAAACATATCGAAATTCGACGGATCGACGGCGAATGACATCAGATCGGCGGTCGAGTCGCCGACCCGGTTCGCCTGTCCGTCGGCCCCGGCTACAAAAAGCCCGTTATGAGTGGCGAGATAGAGTTGCGTGCCATTATCGGGATCGACAGCGAGGTCGTGAATATGTGCAATACGGTCGATCGGTATGGTTTCCGCCACCGCGGCGCCAACGGCCAAAAAACCCGCCACGGAAAGGGCCAGGATCGGTAACGTCAGCGGGCGCAGTACCGTACTCGCCCTGTATCGCGCCAAATCATGCATGGCTTGCAATTCCTTCTTGATCAAGAGGCTCAGCGGCCCGGACTTGTTTAGCGAGGTCCCGATCAAGCGCCGGGACGCGCGTCGAGAGGCGGCGCATCAGTTTTTGTCCGCGCCCTTGCGGAAAAGCCGCTCGGCCGCATCGACTTCCGCCGGTGTCATATCCTTCTTCAGGTCTCCCTGGAGGGCCATCGCGATCTTTTGCATGTGGTTTTCCATGTGACCGGCCTTCAGCACCCAGAACAAGGCCTTGACCCGGTCCGCCGTTACCCCGACGCCATCGCGATACATGATCGCCAGCCTGACTTGCGCCAGCGTATTGTCACGCTCCGCTGCTTCACCATACCAGTGGACCGCGGCGGCATTGTCCTGGGTCACGCCCAGTCCGCCCGCATACATGAAGCCCAGGAAAATCTGCGCGGCCGCGCTGCCCTTCTCGGCAAGCGGGCGCCATTTTTCCATGGCGACAGCATATTCGTTCTGTTGATAAGCCGCGAATCCCGCCCGGTACTGACTGATCAACGCCGGATCATCGGGCAAGTCCTTGGGACCATGCGCCAAGGCCGTCAGCGGCATGGCGGCAACCATGATCAATCCAACAATGCTGTATTTCATCATCATCCGTGCTTCCCGACCCTCTGGTTGGACCGTTTCAAATCGAACTCCGAAAACATACTGTGGTTTGTGGATTTTCACATACCTGATTCTAACAAAGTAAAATTCCTTTCCAGCGGCGCGACGCATCGTGAGCAGGACGGAATCGGTAACGACCACAGAAGCGAGTATCGGCATTATGGGCAATGCCGACAGGATGGGCTTTGAGCCACATCAAATCCATGGCCCAATAAAGACAACACTGATCACGAAGAAACATCCACATCACCCGTGAATGCAACATTAGCGCGTATTTCCCGGATTAGCCGGGGATTGAGCCAGGCCCGGTGTAGTTTTTCAGATTATCCGGCAATCCTATATCGCCGCGCAATTGCGCGTCCGGTTCCGGCTCTCCGAAGGCCCGATGCACCGGAACCACACCCGCCCAGACGGGGTCGTTCATATCTTCCTCATCATCCAGCACGCCACCGTCGCGAATTTTGGCTGAAACCTCTTTCAGCGGAAAGGCGAGCACCGTCGTCGCCTTCATTTCCCGCGAATTGGGCGCTCGCAGTTCGTCCCAGCGGCCGGGCACTATCTTTTCCATAAAAGCCTTCAACGCCGCCAGCTTGTCGGCTTCGTCGGTGATTTTCCGGGCCGCGCCGTAGACCACGACCGTGCGATAATTGACCGAGCTGTGATAGCCCGAACGCGCCAGCACCAGCCCGTCGGTCATCGTCACCTCTATGCAGGCCGGCGCGCCGTCTTCGAGCGCCCGGATCATCCGGCTGGCCGACGAGCCATGGATATAAAGGGTCTCGCCCTCGCGCCAATGGGCGGTGGGGATCACAGCGGGGGCGCCCTCATGGATGAAGCCCACATGGCAGATCAACGCCTCGTCCAGAATGGCATGCACCGCATCGCGGTCGTAACTGCCGCGCTCATGCGCCCGCTTCAATGTCGTGCGTTTGGTTTTCGTATAGTCGGTCATGTTCCCCTCCAAAATTGCAACAGGCTGCGAAAACAGGCATAACGGATATATTGGTCCTGTTATAAGGGCCATTTTGAATAATTTATCCGGGCCACTTTACCAATGGATATCTCACCTCTCTTCGAGGCAAAACTGGATCAGGAAGCCGATGCGCCGCTTTACCGCCAGCTCCATGACGCGTTGCGCGATGCGATCCTGGGAGGACGACTGAAACCGGGCGAACGCCTGCCGTCCTCGCGCTCACTCGGTGCAAGTCTCGGCTGCGCGCGCAACACGGTGACTGAAGCTTACGACCTGTTGACCGCCGGGGGCTATCTAGAGGGCCGCGTCGGCGCGGGCAGTTATGTATCGCGGGCTTTCACCGAAGGCTGGGTGCGCGATCGTCCCGGCCGCCCGCCCGAACGCGCCCCCGGCATTCCACCACGCCTGTCCCGTGTCGGCCGCGCCTTGCAGGAAATGACATCGGATGCCGACCCGGACATGCCCCCGCCTCGCCGCGATTCGGTCGGCCCCGACCCGGCGGCCTTTCCCTTCTATGCGTGGGCCCGCGCAATGGCCCGCGCGTGGCGGCGGCCCGATCCGGACCAGGCCTTTCACGGCGACCCCATGGGCTATTTGCCCCTCCGCGAGGCGGTGGCCGATTATCTGCGGAAAGTAAGGGCGCTGGACTGCAGCCCGGGACAAGTGATGATCACGTCCGGCGCACAGCATGCGCTGGACCTGATCGCCCGTCTGCTGCTGGATCCCGGCGACGCTGTCTGGATCGAGGATCCGTCCTATCGCGGCGCGCGTGCAGCCCTGGCCGCCGCCGGCGCCAAGGCGATCCCCGTCCCGGTCGACGGGGAAGGTTTCGACGTAGCGCGCGCGGCCGACATAGCACCGGATGCGCGGGCGGCGCTGGTCACCCCTTCGCACCAGTTCCCGCTGGGTGTGACCATGACCCTGGCGCGGCGCATGAAACTTCTGGAATGGGCGGCAATTGGCGAGCGCTGGATCGTCGAGGACGATTATGACAGCGAATTCCGTTATGCGGGCCGTCCGATCCCTGCGCTGCAAGGGCTGGACCGGGCCCGGCGCGTCATTTACGCCGGCACATTCAGCAAGGCGATGTTTCCCGGCCTGCGGCTAGGTTATCTGGTACTGCCCCCCAACCTTGTCGAGGCTTTCCGCGCGGCACGACTACTACTGGATGGACACACTGCCACGGTTGGTCAGCTGGCCCTGGCCGAATTCATCGCCGACGGCCATTTCCCGACCCACTTGCGCCGCATGCGCGCATTATATGGCCAACGCCGGAATATCATGCTGCATCATATACAAGAACACCTGGCCCCGTTCCTGAGCGAACCAACAGGCGAGGCCGGCATGCACCTGCTGATCCATCTGCGGTCTGGGCTGGATGATAACAGCGTCGTTCAGCGTGCCCGCGAGGCTGGAGTCACTTGCCAGCCAGTGTCGGCTTACTACAGTGGATCAATCCGCCATAGCGGTCTTGTACTGGGTTTCGGGGCGGTCGATGAGGCCAGGATTCCCAGCATGATCAGGCAGCTTGCCGACATCCTGCGCGCGGAGACAATGTTAGCAGACTGAGTAGATGCCGGATCGAGCACAAATAAAAAGCGGCGCCTCTCGGCACCGCTTTGAATTGTCGCGAAGTTTCGCGGAACAACGGGTCGACTCAGCTCCCCGCTTCGGCCAGATAGCTGGATACCGTATTGAAAATAATCTGAAGCTGCGAGCCCAGAAGCTGCAATGCGACAATGGCGGCGATCGAAACAAGCGCGGCGACCAGACCATATTCGATCATCGTGGCGCCCGACTCGTCACTGATAAATGCTTTAATGAAACCCACTGAAGTTCTCCCCAATAATGCAAGTTTTAACTCTGACGACAACCGCTGCTCGACGTCAGTTTTTCCAAACCACCCATCTTATTATCGCCACACTCATTAATGTTTGCTTGCGAAGATTGGTTAATTAACGATTAATTGAAGGCTGGATGCATGTTTCTTGGGCGAAATACGAGTTCTAAGATACAGCCTGAACAACGGTATATCGACGGCAAGCAGTTCGATCGATTCAAGAGAACAAATTTGGCACAAATGAAAAGCGGCGCCTCTCGGCGCCGCTTGACATCAAAGCGAAACTTCGCGAATGCCGCGATCGTTTTAGCTGGCCGCAGCCGCCAGATAGCTCGAAACCGTATTGAAGATGACCTGCAACTGCGAACCCAGAAGCTGCAACGCAACAATAGCGGCGACCGAAACAAGCGCTGCAACCAGACCGTATTCAATCATGGTCGCGCCGGACTCGTCATTGATAAAGGCTTTAATGAAACTCATAAGATACTCTCCCCAAAAGAAATTAATTTGACCCTGACGTTAACCTGCTGTCGACCCATGCCGACCAGCGTGGCTATTTTCTATCACTTATATGTTAACAAGTACTTAAGTATTCTCATTAGTTCGAAAAATGCATACGACTGTATTGCCTTCCTACCCCGCAACATCAGAGCTATTCCCACGTTTCCGTTGAAGCCAAACACCAGTCCTGCCGACTCCGGATCAGAGTATTTTAACCCGAAATTCCTCGTCGTAATACTTGCCGCCGATCTTCAGCGCCCGGGGCTCGCAGCCATAGGGTTCGAAGCCCATCTTTTCGTAAAAACGACGGGCGCGGGCGTTATCCGCGATCACCGATATCAATACCTGCTCCACATGACCACGGGCATGATCCAGCGCCGCCTCGACCATGGCCTCGGCCATTCCCGAACCGCGCAAGTCAGGCTGTACATACATCCCCCACAATACGCCCTTGTGCGAGATCTTGGGATTACGCAACGGAGTAAAGCCCAGGAAACCGGAAAGTTCTTCGCCGGAAAACCCGCCGAACAGGGCATACATCTGCAAGCGGACCGCGTAAGCTTCCAGCGGCAGGTCGAGAGCCGACTCGTAAGTCGCCTGAAATGCCTCGGGATATTCCTCCAACGCCTGCAGCCTGATGTCGCGATAGGCCCGCGCATCGGTTTCGGTCAGTCGCCGCACCACAAACTTCATGATCACTGCCTCCTGCTATCCGAACGAATACAAATTAGCACAAAGGGACCCGATAGCTCAAAAATCAGTCGCTGTAACGCCCTCGGTGCAAGAATGTCATAACGCTATGTATCCACGGAGATTTATCTCTGATATCGGAATTCCCGAAATTAACGCCAGAAATGGCATGCGACCTCCCGGCCTTCGCCTGCATGTTCCAACAGCGGCACAGATTCCGCACAGCGCGCCTCAGCGCGCGGACAACGCGTCCGGAAGACACACCCCGATGGCGGTGCCAATGGCGAAGGTAGATCCCCCTGCAGAATAATCCGTTCCCGCGCCTGCTCGGCATCCGGATCAGGCAACGGCACGGCGGAGATCAACGCCTTCGTATAGGGGTGCAACGGTTCCCGATACAAGGAATCTCGATCGGCAATTTCCATGACACGCCCCAGGTACAACACCAGAAGACGGTGGCTGACATGACGGACAACCGCCAGATTATGGCTGATGAAGATCAGCGCCACGCTAAATTCACGCTGCAATTCCATCAAAAGATTGATGATCTGCCCCTGTATCGAAACATCCAGGGCTGAAACCGGTTCGTCGCAGACGATCAGCTTCGGTCGCAGGATCATCGCCCGGGCGACGCCGATGCGTTGGCACTGGCCACCGGAAAATTCATGCGGGTAGCGGTTTATCATCTGCGGCGACAAGCCAACCTTGGCCAGCATTTCACGCACACGGTCACGCCGCGCCTCGCGCCCCAGTTCGGGGTGAAAGGTGCGCAGCGGCTCGGCAATGATGTCGCCTATCGTCATACGCGGGTCCAGGCTAGCCAGCGGATCCTGAAAAACAATCTGCATCTCGCGTCGGTGCGGGCGCATGGCGGAGGCGCCGATCCCGGCGATCTCTTCGCCCAACCATACGACACTGCCCTCGCTCGGCGGAATTAGCTGCAGTACGGCGCGGCCCAGGGTCGACTTGCCACAGCCGGATTCGCCAACCACGCCCAACGTCTCACCCGCCGCCAGGTCAAAAGACACGCCGTCGACCGCCTTCAACACCGCCTTGCGGCCCAGCAACCCTCCGCGCACCCGCATGGGAAAATGAACGCGCAAGTCGCGGACGGAAAGGATAGGCGCGTTCAAACCGCAATCTCCCGGTGACAGGCTTTGGCGCGACCCTCGCTCACTTCATGTAACAGCGGGGTGTCGGTGTAACATCGGTCTGTCGCATATCCACAGCGATCACAAAAGGCACAGCCCGGCGGCAGGGCCTGCAAATTCGGCGGCTGCCCCGGAATAGACGCCAGCGTCTCCGTTACTGCAGAATCCAGCCGAGGCATTGAATGCAGCAATCCCTCGGTGTACGGGTGCAACGGGCGATAAAAAATATCGCGCACAGAGCCGGTTTCAATGATGCGCCCGGCATACATCACGGCCACCCGGTCGCACAGCCCGGCGACAATGCCAAGATCGTGGGTGATGATCACCAGGGCCGCCCCGGTATCGCGCCGCAACGCGGACATAAGATCAAGAATTTGCGCCTGAATAGTCACATCGAGCT
>JAOUMF010000640.1 GCA_029881615.1 Alphaproteobacteria bacterium
GATAAAATCCAGCAGCACAGGCGGATCGGATTGCAGCGCATCGGACAAGGTCACGTCTGCACCGCTCATATCGACGAGCGCAACTGGCGGAATGGTATAATCCGCGAACTGACGGCTATACTTCGCCGGAGCGCCCGGCATGGTCTGGGAATGATCCGGCGCCATATGTTGCTCGTGCGCCCGGACAAGCGGCACAGTATAGGGCAACAGCGTTGCGCCAAAAAAAACAAGCCCCAGCAAACCCGGCAGCCGCCATGCAATGAAGCGCATATTAATACTCCGATTAACGCTACAAACTACACTGCCATTTACGGCGAACTGCTTAATTCATTATTGCAATATACTCTCAATAGATAAGTATTAACATATAGTATACATGAATTGACGCATGCCTTCAACGCATGATTCGGACCGGCGCCAAGCTGCCAACCATGGCTTTCACCGCGCCGACGGCTCCTAAACCGCTGGCTCCAGTCCGGTGCCGCCATAGAGCCAATCCAGCTTGTCATACCAGTCCCGGGGCGACATGGCGCCCATGACGGCGTTGCGCAGGTCCGCGCGGGCGTCGGACGGGTGATAGATGTGATCGCCGATCAAGCGGGAATCCATCTGTACGCGCGCGGTGCGCACGGCGCGCTGTTTGTTGTAGGCGGGAAAGGCCTTTTCCACTTCGCCGGAATGCGCTTCCATCATATGGGCCAGGCAGACCGCGTCCTCCAGCGCCATGCAGGCGCCCTGCGCGAAATATTGCAGCATCGGATGGGCCGCGTCGCCCAATAGCGCCACCCGCCCGTCGACCCAGTTACGCACCGGCTCACGGTCGCACAGAACCCATAACTTCCAGTCGTTGCCACGGTCGATGATCTGGCGCGGGACATCGGAAATATGCCTGAAATTGCTGTCCACCTGCTCCTTCGACACCGGCTTGCCGGCCACCGGCTCGGGCGCGTCGTCATGGCAGGTAGCGACCAGATTGAACAGCTTCCAGCCCTTCAATGGGTAATGCACGATATGCACCTTCGGCCCGGCCCACAGCGTCGCCGCGTTCCAGCGCAATTCCTCCGGCATTTGTTCAACAGGGATCACCGAGCGGTAGGTGGTGTGGCCGGAAACCCGGGGCTCGCCGTCGCCGACCACCTGCTGGCGGATGTTCGAGCGCAAACCATCGGCCCCGACCACCGCCAGACCGGCCAGTTTCTCGCCGCCCGACAGCGTCACCGTGACGCCGGTGCCGTCCTGTTCATAGCGTTCGACCCGGCAATCGGTGCGCAGTTCGATCATATCGGGGCGCGCCTGACAGCCATGCAGCAGGGAATCATGCAAATCGGGGCGATGCACCACCGCATAGGGATTCCCAAAATGCTTCCGGAAATCTTCGTCCAGGGGAATGGCCGCGACCCGTTCGGCGCTCACCGCATCCATCAGGATCAGATTGTCGATATAGACCGCCTTGGCCCGCGCCTCGTCGCCGATTCCAAGATAATCGAAGGCATGGAACGCGTTGGGGCCGATCTGGATGCCCGCCCCGATCTCGCCGAATTTCGACGACTGCTCCAGCACAATGGACCGCCAGCCCTTTTGCGCCAGCCCCCGCGCCGCCGCCAATCCACCAATTCCGCCACCGGCGATCAGTACAGGTCTATCCGCCATTTCCGCTTCCCTCGCACGCATCAACTTAGATTTCTAACTATCCAATGCCTATTGCCGGAAAGCCGAATGGTCAAGCCCCGCCGTCTATCCCTTGCCCCTGGTCTTGGTTTTCCGCCGGGGCCCGTTCTTCTCGATGAATTCGATAATCTTGCCGGCGATATCGATATTGGTGGCTTTTTCCATGCCCTCGAAGCCCGGCGAGGAATTGACCTCCATGACCACCGGCCCGTGGTTGGAACGCAACATATCGACGCCGCAAACATTCAGTCCGAGATACTTGGCGGCGCGTACCGCCGTTGATCGCTCTTCCGGCGTGATCTTGATCCTCATCGCGGAACCGCCACGATGCAGATTCGAGCGGAATTCGCCCTCTGGCCCCTGGCGCATCATCGAACCGACCACCTTGCCGTCGATGACGAAACAGCGGATATCGGCGCCTTCGGCTTCCTTGATGAATTCCTGGACCAGGATATCCACCTTGGCGCCGCGAAAGGCCTGGATCACGCTTTTTGCCGAATCGTGGGTCTCTCCCAGCACCACGCCGACGCCCTGGGTGCCCTCCAGAAGCTTGATGATCACCGGCGCCCCGCCCACCATCTGGATCAACTCCTCGGCCCGGCGTGTGTCATGGGCA
>JAOUMF010000639.1 GCA_029881615.1 Alphaproteobacteria bacterium
CCCGGCTTCCGTTGAACCGAGTGTGTTTTTTGACCCCGGGAGGGGGTAAGCCGTGATTCCATCCGTGATGCCGACATATGGCCGGTCCGAGATCGCTTTCGAGCGGGGTGAAGGTGTTTATCTGTTTGCGACCGACGGCCGACGTTATCTCGACTTCGCGGCGGGCATCGCGGTGAACAGCATGGGCCATTGCCATCCCCGTCTGGTCAAGGCACTGCAGGATCAGTCGGCGAAGCTGTGGCACACTTCGAACCTGTACACGGTTCCGGAACAGACCCGGCTGGACGATCGGATGGTCGCGGCGTCCTTTGCCGACACCGTGTTCTTCTGCAATTCCGGCGTCGAGGCGATGGAAGGCGGCATCAAGCTCTGCCGGCGCTATCATCATGTGGGCGGCAATCCGCAAAAATGGCGCATCATTACTTTCGACGGCGCGTTTCACGGCCGTTCGCTGGCGACGTTGGCGGCCGCCGGCAATGCCAAGCATCTTGAAGGTTTCGGGCCCAGGGTGGACGGGTTCGACCAGGTGGCTTTCAACAACCTCAACGAGGTTCGCGCCGCCGTGACCGACGAAACCGCGGCGATCCTGGTGGAGCCAATCCAGGGCGAAGGCGGCATTCGCAAGGCGGATCTGCGGTTCCTGAAGGAATTGCGCACGGTTTGCGACGAATACGGGCTGCTGCTTTTCCTCGACGAAATCCAGTGCGGCATGGGTCGGACCGGCAAGCTGTTCGCCCATGAATGGGCCGAGATCGAGCCCGATGTGGTGGCGTCGGCCAAGGGTATCGGTGGCGGTTTTCCGCTGGGCGCGATCCTGGCGAAAGAGGAAGCCGCGCGCGGCATGACCGCCGGTTTCCACGGTACGACCTATGGCGGCAACCAGCTTGCCACGACGGTGGGCAATGCGGTGATGGACGTGATGCTGGCGGACGGCTTCATGGAGAATGTCCAGGCCATGGGCGAGAGCCTGTATGGCCGCATTGAAGCTATCGTCAAAATGTTCCCGGAAGTCTTCAAAACGGTGCGTGGCGCCGGCTTGATGCTGGGGATGGAATGCATCGTTCCCAGCGGTGAGATGGTGGCGGCGCTACGCGCGGCCGGGCTGTTGACCGTGCCGGCGGGCGAGAACGTGGTGCGTATCCTGCCGCCGCTGATTATCGAACAGGTCCATATAGACGAAGCGGCCGCCATCATCGAACAGGTGGCTGCGTCATGGAAGATCGACAAATGACCAATCTCAAACATTTCCTCGATCTCGACGGGGTGAACAAGCAGGATTTGCACGGCATCCTCGATCTCGGAAAATCCCTGAAGGACGGGACGGCCGCTGACCCGCGCCCGTTGCAGGGCAAGACCCTGGCGATGATTTTCGAGAAACCCTCTACCCGTACCCGGGTCAGCTTCGAGGTCGGCATCCGTCAACTCGGCGGCGAAGCCGTGGTGCTGAGCCCCGAGGAAATGCAACTCGGCCGCGGCGAGTCCGTCGAGGATACCGCGCGCGTGCTGTCGCGTTTCGTCGATGCGATCATGATCCGCACCGACGCGCCGGAAAAGCTGGCGGCGCTGGCCAATAACGCGACCGTCCCGGTGATCAATGGTCTGACCGACCGCTCCCATCCCTGCCAGTTGATGGCAGATGTGATGACGTTCGAAGAGCATAAGGGGCCGATCGCAGGGCGCAGCATTGCCTGGTGCGGCGACGGTAACAACATGGCGACCAGTTGGCTTCATGCCGCGGCGCGCTTTGATTTTGAATTGCGGCTGGCCTGCCCGGCGGAACTGGCGCCGCTGCCCGACGCGGTGGCCTGGGCCAAGGCGCAGGGCGCGAAGATCACCGTTACCCGCGATCCGGAAGAAGCGGTCGCCGGCGTTGATTGCGTGGTCACCGATACCTGGGTGTCGATGGGCGACAAGGATGCGGCCAACCGCCATAATCTGCTGAAGCCCTATCAGGTCAACGAAGCCTTGATGGGCAAGGCCGCCGCCGATGCGATCTTCATGCATTGCCTGCCGGCGCATCGCGAGGAAGAAGTGACGACGGCCGTTATCGACGGGCCGCGGTCGGTGGTCTGGGACGAGGCCGAGAACCGGCTGCACGCGCAGAAGGGCATTCTGGCCTGGTGCATGACATGACCGAACATCCCGGTGATCGGCGGCCCGATGGTCCGCGGCGTCTTGACGATCTTGTTCTGCCCTTCCAGATCGAGGGGCCCGGACTGCGCGGACGGCTGGTAAGGCTGGGCGACGCGGTCGATACCATACTGAAGCGGCATGACTACCCGCC
>JAOUMF010000642.1 GCA_029881615.1 Alphaproteobacteria bacterium
TAGCCCCGGTTGCCGACGCAGCGACCAGCAGCACGATCAACAATTCGCGCTGGCCCCATGTGCGTTCGGATTTCAACATCGGCCATGCGCTCTCATCGACCGTATCGTATGATTGGTTGTTTTGATCGCTCATCACATCCACCCCCAGATCAGCAGAAGAACGGGGCCGACGACCCCAAGAATCGCCAACCAGATCCAGTCGGCCTTGGTAAAGCCCTCGCCCTGGTTCGCGGGGTTCTCGAGTTCCTTTATTCGCCGCTCCAGCTCGGCGGGTAATTGTTCGGTTGCCATGATAGTCTTCCTTTCCTCCCAAATGAGTTCCCTGGGGAACATGTAGTATTTGTAATCAGTTTTCGGGGCAGGCCTCGGTGTCCTTGTAGGGGAACCACCAGAAATCCTGGGCGGCACATTCCGGATCGATCATCGCCAGCTTTGTATGGCGGAAACTGTCCAGGCCCTCGGCACCCAATTGACGTCCGATGCCCGACATCTTGCGGCCACCGAACGGGCCGGCGTCGTTGTCCAGCAACGGTGCATTGACCCAGACCATGCCGGCCTCCAGTTCGTTCACCGCACGGTTCGCCTCGCCCAGATTGGTGGTGTAGATATTCGAGCCGAGCCCATATCTGGAACGGTTGGCCAGTTCGATCGCCTCGTCAAAGCTCGAAACCTTGCAGATCGGCATGGACGGGCCGAAACTTTCCGCGTTCATGATATCCATATCCGGCGTGACATCGGTCAGCACGGTGGGCTCGTAGAACCAGCCCTTGTTGAATTCGGCCGGGCGTTTACCGCCGCGGGCGACCGACGCGCCCTGTTCCTGGGCCCTTGCCATGACGCCTTCGAACCTGGTGCGTTCCTTTTCCGTCACCATCGGGCCGATATCGACCTTGCCCAGGCCGTTGCCGATCCGCAGGGCGCCGGCCTTGTCGACGACGGCTTCGACGAAGGCATCATGAATGCTTTCATGGACGTAGAAACGCTCTCCCGACGTACAGACCTGTCCGCAGTTCAGGTAGGCCGCGAACACCGCGCCCCGGGCCGCCATGTCCAGCGGCGCGGACGGCATGACGATGAAGGGATCGTTGCCCGAGGCTTCGATCAGGCAATGTTTGAACTGCTCCGCGCAGGCCTTGGCGATAATCTGGCCGGTTTCGACACCGCCCGTGAAAGCCACCATATGTGTATTCGGGCTGGTGACGAGCTGCTGGCCCACGCGGCCACCGCCCGGCACGCATTGCACCAGACCGGCCGGCAGGGGTTCGAAACACTCCATGAATTTCAGCGACGTCAGGGTGGTCAGCTCGGACGGTTTGAGGATGATCGAGTTTCCAGCCGCCAATGCCGCCGCCGCCTCCCAGCAGAACAGCACCAGGGGATAGTTGAACGGCATGATGATGACCACGGTGCCAAGTGGTTCCTTCACCGTGTAATGGAACTGCCGGTCGACCGCCGACCCGATCACCTTTCCCGCGTCGTGGCGCGCGACCTCGGCGTAATAGTCGATGGCGCTGGCCGACCAGGCCACCTCGTCGGCGGTTTCCTTGTACGGCTTGCCCATCTCGCGGGTTAGCATCTCCGCCAGTACCGGTGTCATCTGCCGCATCCGGGTCGCCACTTCATGCAGGGCCTCGGCGCGGGTCAGCGGGTTCTGGCTGTTCCATTCGCGCTGAACCTTGTTGGCGCGGGCGATGACGGCATCGACTTCCGGCTCGGTCGTATCGGGAACCTGGCCGATTACGTCCTCGGTCGCGGGATTTATGACGTCGAACCCGTTGGCGGCCGCGCTTTTCACGAATTGCGCCCCGTCGAAATAGGTGCCGCTAAGTCTTTTCAATTCATCGATTGCCGTCATGAACTCATCCTCTTTTCTGTTCCTGTCGCGAGCGCCTGGCGCCGCCTAGTAGCTGGGCGGTGTGATCGACCAGATCACAACCGATTCGATTTCTCCGGGATTGCGGTAGCGATGTGGCGCCGAGCTGGGGAAATTAAAGCTGTCGCCTTCCGACAACAAAAAGCGTTCCCCGTCGATCCACAGTTCAAGCTGACCTGTCATCACGACCCCGGCTTCCTCGCCGTTATGTGTGTAGGGTTCCTCGCCGCTGCTGGCGCCGGGCTCGAAGCGGCTGAGCAGAAGCTCGATCTGGCCATTCAGATTGGGGGTCAGCAGGGAGTCGGTGATGCCGGAACGAAAACGCAGTTTCCGACGATTGTCCTTGCGCACGATGAAACGCTCTTCGCCCGCGGGCGATTGTTCCGGTGCCTCGAAAAACCAA
>JAOUMF010000641.1 GCA_029881615.1 Alphaproteobacteria bacterium
GGGTTTCGGGTTCGGCGGTTTCGGTATGTCGGGGCGTGGCCGTGCCCTGGGCGGTGGGGCAGGCAAGGCCTCCGCGACCTCTGTTGTTTCCGGCTCGGGCTCGGGCTCGGGCTCAGGCTCGGGTTCGACAGGTTCAGGTGCCGGCGGCGGCTCGAATTTGGTCTCTTCCAGTGGAGGTGGCGCGGAGGGGGAGAACGGCAATTCGACCAACTCGAAGCTGGAGAGCAGGGGCGGTTCGGTAGCGCCGGCGGGCAGGTCGAGCATGAGAACGGCCAGCAACAATGCATGCAGAACGGCGGCGGCGGTCCCGGCGGCTGCCGCCCCCATGATCCTCACCGCCTTTCTTGTCGGTCCTGCCGTCATGGTCATTCCCCGGTACCGCCTACTGCCCGGACAGCCAGTCGCGGAACATGTCTTTCTCGATCACGCCGGTCATTGCCCGCACGGTTCCATCTGCCGCGATCAGGTAGTTGCGGGGCAGTTCCCCGCGCCATCGGTTATCCACCTCGAAGCGCAGGCGCTCGGCGAAGGGGTCGGCGAAGATCCAGGCCTCTACCCCGTCCATGCCAAATTTCGCGAGGGTGCTGGCGACCAGCGGCGCCGCGTTGGCCTTGTCGGTGGAAACCAGAACCAGTACGAAGTCCGGATGCTCCGCCTGCAAATCCCGCCAGACCGGAAATTCGGCCAGGCAGGGCGCGCAAGTGGTGGCCCAGAACCCGACGACCAGTGGTCGGTCCGCATGCGCGTTCAGGATCGCCGTGTAACTGCCGCGGACGAACGGTTTAAGTTCCCCTCCCGTGGCTGGTGGGGCTTGGAGGACGGTGCAAGACCACCCCACCGCCACGAGAAGGGCCGAATCGCGGAGATATCGTAATATCCCTGGCATGTTAGTGCCCCGCGATCCGCTGCAGCAGCCAGCCAACAGCTGCTGTTTGCCATGAAAGATGAAGCCACTGCCCGTCATCGACGAACAGGGGATGGTCGGACTCGTCATCGGTGGCCGCGACGCGCATGGGCGTCGACCAGCTTCGGCCGCTGTCGGGCGATGACATGACGTAAAGCTCGCTCTGTTCGCCATTGAACTCTTTCCAGGCGACGAACAGCCGGTTGCCCAGAATTGCGATATCCGGATGGGCCGGCATGCGGTTCGGATTGCCAAAGCCGACAGGGGTGGAAAAGCTTTTTCCCCGATCTTCCGAACGGGCATGGAACAGGCCATTGCGATTGTCCCCGTCGGTATACCAGACGACGTGATAGGCGCCGTCGGGTCCGATCGCCATGGCTGGGCCGTGATGGGGGCAGGCCTCGATATGCCACTCGTCGTTGCTCAGCCGGGTTACGGCGGCCGGCTTGTCGGGGTCCAGAAATCTGACGACCGCGTGGTCGCGCGTGTCGGCGCCGAAGATATTGCGCCAGACGATGACCGGCAGTCCTTCGTCGTCCATTGCCATGGCGACGCGACAGCATTCGCAGGTATGCTCGAATATCGGCCGGTTCGCGGTAAAGCTGGCGCCGCGGTCGTCGGACCGGGTGTAATAGATCGCCGACCCGATATAGGGTTGTTTTGTCTGTTTGGCGGCGAAGAGGTCGCGCTTGTCCAGCCAGGCAATATAGATTCGACCTTCCGGATCGACCCGCATGGTTTCGAAGCGCTGACTGCTCGATACGGCCTCGTCGGTGATCCTCACCGGTTCCGAGAAGCTCTTGCCGCCGTCCAGGGAACGGCTGAACCAGACCACGCCGGTGAATTTACGCTCGCCCTTGGCGGTGTAGGAAACATAGATGTCGCCGTTGGGCGCGGGGATCGCCTTCGGCCGGTTTTCCCCGTTTATGTCGAGTGCCGCCGGGGTGGCGTTGATCCGGATCGGCGTGCTCTGGCTTTGGCCCGCATCGTCGGAATGATTGACATAGACATGCCCGCCATCGACCCAGGCCAGCCAGATGCGGCCATCGCGGCCCGCGGCGGGCGTGACCACCGGCGAGCATCGCATTGATGGATCCGTTGTCCCGGTCTGGCAGGCATCGAATCCCGATGGTGGCGCCTTGCCGCTATCGGTTGATCCATGGTCATGGGCGGCGCCGGCGGCGCCCCCCGTAAACAGGGAGACGACGCCGGCCACCATGGCCGCGTGAAGGATGTTTCTCATGGCGCGGTTCCTTCCTAGAATTTCATTTCGATGCCGCCATAGGCGGTAAGCGGCATGCCGGGAGCCAGTTCCTCGCCCCGGAAGGCGTTGTAGCTGGCCCTGGTGGCGTAGCGTTCGTCGGTCACGTTC
>JAOUMF010000643.1 GCA_029881615.1 Alphaproteobacteria bacterium
AGCCTGCGGTTTAGGAGGGCGTTGGGCGGCGCGGCGCGTTGGCCGGGCCGCCCGTCATGATCTAGCTAGTTCCAGGTCTTGTAGGTCAGGGACAGAACGCCGCCCGATTTGCCGGTGATGCGGAATTCGCTGATTCGTCCCTCGTTGGTCTTCACGCAGATATAATATCCGGTCTGAAGCTTCGCCAAGGGTACCTTGCCGCTGGAATAGCGCACCTTGCCGCAGCCCGCGCGACCGCGCTCGCGACCGCCGGTCACGCTTAACGTGACGCCGTTGCGGGGGGTCAGATAGACGTCCGTCTTGGTTTTGGCCTCGAGCCATATTTCGGCCACGGCGCCCTTGCCGATAATGCCGCGGTCGAGATCGAAGGTCTGGGATAACCTGACTTTCATGCTGCCCGCGGATACGGTCCCGGGCTGTTGCGGCGCGGGCTGCTGGGGCACCGGTTTCAGGATTTGCGGATTGATCTGGACGGTTGGCGCGGGCGCCTTGCCGCCGCTGCACTTGAAGCCGCCGGTAACCGCCTGGCATTGCTGCCCGCCCGGGGCTTCGCGCATCACCGAACCGGCATTGCCATATACGCAGACGAGAGTTGCCTTGCCGCCGATATTCATGATTTTTGTCTGGCTCAAGCGGTCGACGACGGGCGTGGTCCACCAGCCATTGGCCATGTTCCCGGTGATTGTTCTGCGTGCCTGTTGTAGCGGACAGTCAATACGAGAATCGGCGGCGGCTGTTCCGGCCAGACCTGCGAACAGCAGTCCGGCCACGATGCCGGTCCTGAAAATTGAAACCATTTGTTTTCTCCCTTGGAATGCCGTTCGGGGGCGGCCTAGTTGCAGGTAAAGCCGCCGGTGACGGCGCGGCAGGCTTTGCCCCGCGGGGCCTCGCGCTGGATGGATCCGGCATTGCCATAAATGCACATCAATGTCGGCTTGCCGCCGACATTCATGACTTTTGTCTGGCTAAGGCGGTCGACGACCGGTGTGGTCCACCATCCGCTCGGCAATCGGTCGGTAATCATCCGTTTTGCCTGCTGCTGCGGGCAATTGACCTGTGTCGCGGCCAGCGCCGTCCCGGCGGAGGCAACGAGTACCAGTCCCGTCAGCAGGCCAATCTTGAAATTATGAGCCATGTTTTGTTTCCCCAGTTTGAAAATGCAGAGTCGCGCCAACTCAAAAAAAGTAAAGCCGATCGCAGGGCGTGGGACAGCTAAGCACAAACAAATGCATCAGTTCATCGCCCGAACGGGTGATTTGACGAGAAAACGCCGCAAGCATCATGGTGGACCGGCCGGGCGTTTTTGGCGGGCCGGTCTGTGGCTGGGGTAGTTGTTTAAGGGTAAAAAAAACTGGGCTGGAGAACGGGGCGGGTTGAACCTTCTAGCTCTCGTTAGCTTCCAGCGCCGCCTGCGCTTCCAGCCATTCCGACTCGGCTTTTTCAATCTCCCGGTCGATTTTTCCTGCCTTCTGATTGAGCGCGGCGACCTTGTCGGCCGGGCTATTATAGAAATTCGGATCGGCCAGCATGATATGCATTTCGGCCTTTTCGGCTTGAAGTTTTTCCAGCCGTGCCTCGGCCGCCTTCGCGGATTTACGCAGTTCGGCCGTGGCGGCGCGGGCGTCGGCGCGGCGTTTTCGTTCCTCGGCCTTGTTGACCGGTGCCTTGGTCTTTTCGCCGCGGGCCTGGCGGCGTTCAGCGCGCGCCGAATCCAGCAGCAGTTGCCGGTATTCATCCAGATCGCCGTCATAGGATCTGCAGGTCCCGTCGGCCACCAGCCACAGCCGGTCGGCCGTCAGTTCCACCAGGTGGGAATCATGGCTGACCAGGATGACGGCGCCCTGATATTCATTCAGCGCCTGTACCAGCGCCTCGCGGGCATCCACGTCCAGATGGTTGGTGGGTTCGTCCAGCAGCAGCAGATGTGGCGCGTCCCGGGTGATGGTGGCCAGCAGCAGTCGCGCCTTCTCGCCGCCGGAAAGGTCGTCGATGCGGGTGATGGCGCGGTCGCCGGTCAGGCCGAACCGGCCCAGATGTCCGCGCACGCGCGCCTCGCCCAACTGCGGCATCAGCACCATCATATGCTGGACGGCGGTCTGGCCCTCGGGCAATTCCTCAAGCTGGTTCTGCGCGAAATAGCCGACATTCAGCTTGCCGGAGCGGGTGACCGTTCCTTCGAGCGCGTTCAGCCGTTTCGCCAGCAGGCGCAAAAGGGTCGTCTTGCCGTTGCCGTTGGCGCCCAGCAATGCGATGCGGTCGTCCATGTCGATGCGCA
>JAOUMF010000644.1 GCA_029881615.1 Alphaproteobacteria bacterium
CTCGACGATGAATATTTCCGTGCCGTCCTGTCCGGCGCGGCTGCAATCGGCCAGCTTGCCGGGAAGGCGCAGCCGTTGGGTCGCGGTCTTGCGCGTCAGATCCTTGGCGTTGCGACGGCGCAATCGTTCCTCGGCGCGTTCGATGATGCGATCCAGCAGCAGATTGGCCGAGGCCGGGTCTTCCGCCAGCCACAGTTCGAACCGGTCCTTTATCGATTGCTCCACCAGGCGGGATGCCTCGGGCGAAGCCAGTTTTTCCTTGGTCTGGCCCTGGAAGCTGGGGTCGCGGATGAAGACCGACAGCATGGCGCAGGCGCCAGAGACGATGTCCTCGGCCAGAATCTGCGCCGCCTTCTTGTTGCCGGCCAGTTCGCCGAAGGCCTTCAGCCCGCGTACCAGCCCCATGCGCAAGCCGGCCTCGTGGCTGCCGCCCTGGGGTGTCGGCACCGTGTTGCAATAGGTGCTCAGGAAGCCGTCGCCATCGTCGGGCCAGGTCAGCGCCCATTCAACCTTGCCGACGCCATCGGCCGCCGTGGACTGGCCGGCGAAGGGCTTGGGCGTAACCGTCTGGCGCGCCGCGATGGTGGCCTGCAGGAAGTCCGCCAGCCCGCCGGGGAAATGCAGCGACGCGGTCGCCGGGATTTCCTCGTCCTTGGGCAACAGCGACGGGTCGCATTTCCAGCGAATCTCGACACCGCGATACAGATAGGCCTTGGACCGCGCCATGCGATACAGGCGGGCCGAAGAGAACACCGCGCTTTCCCCGAAAATATCGGGGTCGGGATGGAAGCGCACGGTGGTGCCGCGCCGGTTGTTTACCATGCCGGCGTCGGCGAGCGCGCCCTGGGGCGTGCCGCGGCAATATTCCTGGCGCCATAGCTGCTTGTCGCGCGCGACCTCGATGGTCAGCCGGTCGCACAGTGCATTGACCACCGACAGCCCGACGCCGTGCAGGCCACCCGACGTGGCATAGACCTTGTCGGAAAACTTGCCGCCCGAATGCAGCGTGGTAAGAATCACTTCCAGCGCCGACTTGTCGGGAAATTTGGGATGGGGATCGACCGGGATGCCGCGCCCGTTATCCTGAATCGTGACCGAGCCGTCGGTATGCAGCTCCATCTCGATTCGGTTGGCGTGGCCGGCCACCGCCTCGTCCATCGAATTGTCGATAACCTCGGCCACAAGGTGATGCAGCGCGCGTTCGTCGGTGCCGCCGATATACATGCCGGGGCGCCGGCGCACGGGCTCCAGCCCCTCCAGCACTTCGATATGCTTCGCCGAGTAACTGTCGTCCCTTGGGGCGGCCTTGCCGCCGTCCGGGGTATTCTTGAAAAGGTCTGCCATGCGCGCATTATATGGAGCGATAAGGCGCTGGCAAGATAGATACTGTGGCAAGCTGGCGATTTATCGCAACATATTGTATGAATTGAGAAAGCTGTAACGCGAGGAACATCAGATGACCGCCGATCATGAAAAACCCGTGGGTGAACTTTCCCTGCGTACCGTCGCGATGCCGGCCGACACCAACCCGTCCGGCGATATCTTCGGCGGCTGGGTGCTGTCGCAGATGGACATCGCGGGCGGCGTGGTGGCGCATCAGCGGGCGAAGGGCAGGGTGGCGACCGTCGCCGTCGACTCGATGGTGTTCCACCAGCCGGTCAAGGTCGGCGACGTGGTCTGCTGCTATGCGGACCTCAGGAAAATCGGACGGTCCTCGATGACGATCCACATTCAGACCTGGATCATTCGCGAGGCCGGCGGCTTGCGGGTCAAGGTGACCGAGGGTGATTTCACCTACGTCGCAATCGGCCCCGACGGCAAATCCCGCCCGGTGGACGCGGCGTAGGGTGCGCTCACGGTGATTTGAAATGCCGGCGTGCTTGCGGTGTCTATGATTGCCATTCAATGAGTCTGGAGGTGATGATGCGGATGGCGGTTCTGGCGCTGGCACTGGCGGTTCCGCTCGCTGCATGGGCGGGCGAGGTGGATGTCGTGGGCGCGGTGGCGCGCAAGAGCGCCGATGGCAGCTACGGATTCAACGTGACGCTGCGCCACGGCGACGAGGGCTGGGACCATTATGCCGACGCCTGGGACGTTCTGGGGCCCGACGGCACGGTGCTGGCCACCCGGGTGCTTTATCATCCCCATGTGGACGAGCAACCCTTTACCCGCTCGCTGTCGGGGGTGAAGATCCCGGCGGGGGTCAGCCAAATCACGATTCGCGGTCATGATAAGCAGCACGGACATGGCGGGGCGGAATTCACGCTGA
>JAOUMF010000645.1 GCA_029881615.1 Alphaproteobacteria bacterium
CAACGCGATCCCGAGCGCGATGACAGGCAGGGACCAGATATAGCGATGCGCCAGGATGTCCAGCACATCGACATGGGCCAGCAGCTTCCAGAACAGGGGCGAAAGCCCCCAAACGATATAGGTGGTTATTGCCGCGGCTAGACCCAGGGCGGCATCGCCACCCTTTCCGTCGGTCATGGCAGGCGCAGCAGAACCGGCAGAACGCCCGTATCCTGCAGCCAGCCGATCAGGGTAAGAAGCGGGAAGGCCAGGAAGAAGGTCGAGGTTTCGCGGATCGTGATCAGAACGTTACGGGGCAGGCCCATGGATTCCGTCGCTTCGCGATAGAGGCGCGGGTTGGGGATCCAGCGCGGCACGCGCTTCACATAATCACCGAATTCATCGGGATGAAGACCGCTAAGGAAGGTTTCCTCGCCCGCGACAACGCCCCGGTAATACAGCGCGAAGGCCAGCGCGAAGGCCAGCGTGAATGTAAGCATGCCACTGACCAGACCAATGCCGACCAGCCCCATGAAGCTGAAGACATAAAGCGGGTTGCGGGTCATCGAATAGGGACCGACGTCGATGATAAGCTGGCTCTTGCGGCCGCCGATATAGGCGGAACACCAGACGCGCCCCATCACCCCGGCGATCAGCCCCAGATATCCCGTCCAGCGCATGATTTCCGTCACCAGGCCATGGCGGCCCCAGGACGGGGCCACGAACAGCAGCCCTAGAAGGACAACAACCGCCACCGCCCGGGTAGCGCGTATGCGGGTCTTGACGCGGGGGTCGCCCCCACCTTTTTGGGTGTCGCTCATGAAATTTCCAGCGTAATTCGGGAATGCGCGCGGACCCTACCTATTGCCAGGTGACGACGCAAGTTCATTCATCCGGCGCCATATCGCGCATCAGTCTAGCCAGGTCGGCGAAACCGCCGGCATCCAACTCGTCGGCCACGCGCTTGCGATCTTCCGCCGGACGGTTCTGGCTCAACTTGAACTTGCCTTCGATCCGGTCGATCGGCATCTCGAAGGCGACGATGGCGCGGCTCATGCGATCCGTGAAATCCGCCTCCTGCCCATCCAGCGACCAGGCGTCGCCTTCATATTCGCCAACCAGCCTGTCCAGCAAATCGCGAACCGCGACCGGATCGTCGATCACGCGCGGCGCGCCGTAAACATGCACGGCGGCGTAATTCCATGTGGGCACGGCCTGTTGCGCTTCGTACCAGCGCGGCGAAACATAGGCATGCGGGCCGGAAAAAACCGCCAGCATTTCGGTTTTCCCGTCGATCGACTTCCAGTGGGGATTGGCGCGCGCGAAATGCGCCAACAGGCGGTCGCCATCCAGCAGAAAGGGCAGGTGGGTGGCATAAGGCGACCCGTCCAGCGCGCCGACCAGCAGCCCGAATGGATTGTCGCGAATCACCGCATCCATCGCGGCGCGGTCTTCACCGGCAAAATGTTTCGGAACATACATCGGCGCAGCTCTCCATCAGGCGAGCGCCAGACTAGGCCATTTCACGCTATCGCGGAAGTGCCTCCGGCCGAATCGGATTCAGTTCTGGCGCAGCACCATCAGCTTCTTGACCTCACCGATCGCCTGGGCCGGGTTCAGGCCCTTGGGACAGGTTTTCGAGCAATTCATGATGGTGTGGCAGCGATAGAGACGGAAGGGGTCTTCAAGCTGATCCAGCCGCTCGCCCACCCGTTCGTCGCGCGAATCCACGATCCAGCGATAGGCCTGCAGCAGCACGGCCGGGCCCAGATAACGGTCGCCGTTCCACCAATAGCTGGGACATGACGTGGTGCAGGAGAAACACAGAATGCACTCGTACAGCCCGTCCAGCTTCTTGCGGTCTTCCGGGGTTTGCAGCCGCTCGCGCTCGGGCGGCGGCGTGTCCGCCTTCAGCCAGGGCTCGATCGAGGACAGCTGCGCATAGGCGGTGTTCAGATCGGGCACCAGATCCTTCACCACATCCATATGCGGCAGCGGATAGACCTTCACGTCGCCCTTCACCTCATCGGTATATTTGGTGCAGGCCAGCGTATTGGTGCCGTCGATATTCATGGCGCAGGAACCGCAGACCCCCTCGCGGCAGGAACGCCGGAAGGTCAGCGTCGGGTCGATCTCGTTCTTGATTTTGATCAGCACGTCCAGCACCATCGGCCCGACGCCGTCGAGGTCGACCTCGTAACTGTCCACGCGCGGATTTTCATCGTCGTCCGGCGACCAGCGATAGATCCGGAAAGTGCGAACACGCTTCGCGCCCTCGGGCGCG
>JAOUMF010000646.1 GCA_029881615.1 Alphaproteobacteria bacterium
AGTGCGGCGTCACGCAGTTGATATAGAACATCCAGTTGCCGAGCCAGCAAACGACCCAGTTTGACGATCATTTTCGCGAACCGGTCGAGACTGCGTTCATGTTCCAAGCTGCCGAGAGATGGCGACGAGGGCGCGCGGGGGTAGCGGGTCCGGTAATCGGCGATGGTCACACGCATACCGGCAAGGAATGGGTTCAGCGCGTCTGTAAACACTTCCGGGTCGACATCACCAGCACGATAAGAATCGATATAGCCCGCCGTACCGTTCATATCGCGGCTGAGCGCCCTGCCCTCGTCGTAAACTTTCCGGATTGCCTCGACAAACCGGGTGGCGCGAGCCAGGTTTCCAGGCGTCAGTTCACCGGCGTCCGCCGCCCCGACGACGAATAGACTGACCAACAGCAGTACGGTCAGGCAACGCATTCCAACAACTCCCTTACGCCAACAACGGCTTCAGGAACAAGGATGCATCAGCCGTCTTGATTTCCGGTTAACGGCGGGGATTCAACAGCCGGAGCAGATACCGGCGCGGCGGGATCGGGCTCACAGACATAAGCGACACGCATGACCTTGAACAGCGGACAATCATTTACGAAAAACGTTCTTTTCCATCGGCGCGGCCGTTCAACGGGCGAACCGGCTTCCGCGCACCCCTCCACAACGATTGGCACTATCTCGGTCTCTTGATCGGTCACGCCTGGCGGGTAGCAAACGGAAACCACGACGGGCCCGTCTTCCTTCGTGTTGAGGGGGTTGGACGTAAGCGCCGGACTGGGGCAACCGCCCAACAGAAATCCAATCCCGGCGACTAACGGGACTACCGACAGAATCTTTCGCGGCCGCGTCAGCTTGCCGCCTCCGCCGCCGCGGCCAACGCGCCCCGGATGGCCTCTATCGCCGCCTCGGCCTTATCCCCATCGGGGCCACCGGCCTGAGCCATGTCGGGCCTTCCGCCACCGCCCTTGCCGCCCAGCGCAGCCGAGCCCGCACGCACCAGGTCAACGGCACTGATGCGTCCGGTAAGGTCATCGGTAACGCCAACCACCAGTGACGCCTTGCCATCGGCGACCGCAATAACCGCCGCGACGCCCGATCCCATCTGCTGTTTGAAAGAATCCGCCATGGGCTTCAGTTCCTTCGCGGGAACATCGCCAACCGCGCGGCCGATGAACTTGATACCGGCAACATCCGCCACTTCCGGGCCTGTGCCGCCACCGCCGCCTGTAGCCATTTTCTGGCGGGTATCGGACAATTCCCTCTCCAGCTTGCGGCGTTCGTCCAGCAAGGCCACGACCCGGCCAGGGATCTCGGTCACGCTGCTTTTCAAGGCACTCGCGGCTTCTTCCAGCAACATCGCCTGGCGCGCGACATGGTCAAGCGCGGCCTGCCCCGTCACGGCCTCTATGCGGCGCACGCCCGCGGCGACAGCGGTTTCACCGGTAATCACGAACAAGCCGATATCGCCGGTCCGGTTCACATGGGTTCCGCCGCACAGTTCGGTGGAGAACCATTCGTCCCCGCCGTCGCCGGCCCCCATTGAAACCACCCGCACCTCGCTACCGTATTTTTCGCCAAACAGCGCAAGCGCCCCGGCCTCAATCGCCGCATCGGGCGTCATAAGGCGGGTAATAGCCTCGCGGTTCGAGCGAATCTGCCGGTTCACATCGGCCTGTACGTCGCGCAATTCATCGGGCGTCACAGGCTTGGGCTGCGCGAAATCAAAACGCAGATAGTCGGGTGAGACCAGGGAACCCTTCTGGGTGACATGGCCGCCCAGATGACGCCGCAAGGACTCGTGCAACAAATGGGTCACGGAATGGTTGGCGCGCAACCGCGTACGACGGTCCGCGTCCACCCGCATTTCAACAATATCGCCCACCTTAAGGGTGCCCTCGACGAGAACACCGAGGTGAACATGCATATCGCCCAGCTTCTTGTGGGTGTCGGTGATGTCGATCCGGGCGCCCGCGCCCGAGTTCATCAACCCCGCATCGCCCATCTGGCCACCCGATTCGCCATAAAACGGCGTCTGATTGACGATAATGGCGACCTGATCGCCGGCGCTGGCCTGTTCCACCGGTTTGCCATCAACCAGAATTGCCCCGATCACGCCTTCGGCCTGTTCGGTGCTGTAGCCGAGAAATTCGGTGGCGCCCAGTTTTTCACGCAAGTCGAACCAGACGGCGTCCGTCGCCGCCTCGCCTGAACTGAATTGAGCCTTGCGCGATTCCGCGCGACGGCGCTCCATGGCCGCCTCAAAGCC
>JAOUMF010000050.1 GCA_029881615.1 Alphaproteobacteria bacterium
CAGCGCCTGTTCCAGGCCAAGATAATGCACCAGCGTGCTGGCATATTGCTGGTCGCGTTTGGTCTTGCGGTTCGATGCGGTTTTCGTAGGAAAAGCAGCTGTAATCATTGGTTCCACCCCGTATTGCAAATGATGCCCGATGCCGGGCCTTGTACGGGGAAAACTGCAAACAGCGTGCCAACCTGCTTAAGAAAATATTACCGAAGGGCTTTTTTACTCGGCGGCCCTTGCTCCAGGAGAGCAGCAATATATGCCGTGCAGTGTTTGCATGATGGCTTGCGCATCGCCGCCTGCGAGCGAATAATAAATAGTCTGCGAGGCGCGGCGCGTCTTGACCAGGCCGTCGCGGCGCAGGCGCGCAAGATGCTGGGAAAGCGCGGACTGGCTAAGCCCGACAAGCTTTTCCATTTCGCCGACGGCTTTTTCACCACTGGCAAGATAGCATAGGATCATCAGCCTCTTTTCGTTGCTCATAGCCTTGAGCAACTCGCTGGCTTTCTGAGCGTTTTCTCTCAGATCTTCTATTTGCGTTTCGATAATCATTCAGACCCATTCCGCTTTAAGAAGCTTGCGCAGGCGCTGCTTCATCGTCATTAACATTAGAATTATTTATATTAGAATACCGCAAAAAGGCTTATGCAGGCAATCATTGCTTTAATGATAGAGCATTTCATTCGTACAGGGGTAATTATTCCGCGGCCTTAGGCATATTGACGGCATTGTCGCCACCGCTGTTTTTTTGCGATTGCGGTCGTTCCAGGATGCCGAGGAACAGGCTCAGTAGCGGCGGGATGATAGTAAGCGTCAGTAAGGCTGATTGCGACAGGCCGCCGACCACCACCGAGCCGAGTCCGCGATAGATTTCCGATCCCGCGCCGGGGAACAGTACCAGCGGCAGCATGCCAAAGACGCTGGTCAGCGTCGACATGAAGATCGGCCGTACGCGGTTGCGCGTCGCCTCGACGATGGAATCGCCATAGGCCATGCCCTCTTCCCGAATCTGATAAAGCGTCTGATGAACCAGCAAGATCGCATTGTTCACCACGATACCAATCAGAATGACAAAGCCAAGCAAGGTCAGCATGTCCAGCGCCTGGAAGTGGTACAGCCCCACGATTTGCAATCCCATTACGCCGCCCGCGGTCGCCAGCGGTACCGACAGCACAATGATCAGCGGATAGACGAAGCTCTCGAACAGAACCGCCATAACCAGATAGACGATGGCCAGGGCGATCAGCAGGTCGAATTTCATTTCGGCCCAGGTGGCGGCCAGCTTGTCGGCGGTGCCCGACAGGCGCAGCTTTACGCCCGGCGGCAGGCCTTCGGCGTAAAGCGGATCGACGATATCGGTCTGTAGCATATCCAGCGCGTCGCCAAGCGCCATTGCGGGTGGCGGCGTGATCTGCAATGTGACGGTCCGATTTCGCTCGATATGGCGAATTTCTGTCGGTCCGGATGTCACTAATACGTCGGCAAGAGAACCGACCGGCAGAATATCGCCTGATCGCGTTACCACGGGAAGTGCGGCAATGCCCTGGGTCTCCGTTACGTTGTCTTCGGGCCCCATCAACATCAGGTCGATTAATTCGCCGCCGACGGTGATTTCTGCGACGCGCAGCCCGTCGTTGAAGGCGTCGACGGTAATGCCCAGTTCGCGCGCGCTGACGCCGTTGTCGGCCAGGCGGGTGGGGTCGGGCAGTACCCTGATTTCCGGCGCCCCCAGTTCCAGGCCGGGACGTGGGCGAACTTGCGCGCCTTGTTCACGCGGCATCGTCTTGTTGATTCTTCCAAAGGTGTTCTGGGCCACGTCGAGGATGGTTTCCAGGTCACCGCCCCCGATATCCAGGTCGATGGAGCGGGAACCGCCGATACCGCGGCCGAAGATCGAGCGCTGGCGCACGAAGGGGAAGGCGCCGGGTTCGCTGAATACCGGTTCGCGTATCAACGGTATCAATTCCTTGGCGCGCGCGGGGTCGACGCTGCTGGCGCCGACAATGGTGCGCGAGCGGAAGGTGACGAAAAAGAAAGAGTCCATCTTCGGCGGCGCGCCGGGAGCTGATTCCGGTCCGGTTTCCGACTTCCAGTGCGGGCGGGTGGCCGATTCTACTCTTTCGGCCACTTCCCTGGTGGTCTCCAGGTTATATCCTGGCGGAAGCTGGATGAAGCCGAACAGGAAATTGGTATTGCCGTCTGGCAGATATTCCAGGGGCGGCATGTAATACCAGGTCCCCCAGGCGCATACCGATGTCACCAGCACCACGACAAGGACCGCCAGTTTCTTTATCCGTACCACCGCGCGGGTCAATCCCAGCAAACCAGTCATGAAGAAATGGGCAAAATGGTCGAATCCCGGCAACCGCACGCCGGCGCCGGGATCGGTTACCCCGCGATTCAGCAAGCGCTGGGCCAGCGCCGGGATGACGGTGACCGAGACGACCAGCGACAAGACCACGGCCACCGAAATAGCCACCGCGATATCGCGGAACAGTTGGCCGACATCCAGCTTCATCACCATGATCGGGATAAACACCATCACGGTTGTCAGCGCCGATACCAGGATCGCGCCCCATACCTGTCTTGCGCCCTCATAGGCGGCGTGCAATGGCGGGTGACCTTGCTGGCGCAGGCGATAGATGTTTTCCAGCACCACGATCGCGGCGTCCACCACCATCCCGACGGCGAAGGCGATCCCCGCCAGCGAGACTACGTTGAGCGACCGTCCCATGGCCGCCATGGCGACAAAGGATGCGACTACCGAAACCGGAATGGCCAGCGAGATCACCAGGGTCGCACGGGGCGAACGCAGGAACAGCATCAGAATCGCGATAGCCAGCAGCCCGCCGACCCAGATATTCTGGATAACCAGATCAATGGCCGAATTGATATAGAGGGTTTCGTCATAGACCTGTTCGATCTCTAAACCGACTTGCGGCAGGGGGCCACTGTTCAGTTCGGCGACGGTCGCCTTTAATTCCTCCATTGTCTCAATGACATTGGCGCCGACTTCGCGGGTGACCGCCATGCCCATCGCCGGCCGGCCGTCGGCCCGCAGGAAGGATTCTCGCTTGGCGTAGTCCCGCGTTACATCGGCGATATCGCCAAGGGTGACGCGCGCGATCCGGCCAGTCTCATCGTCCCGTGAAGTACGAAGCACGACGGCAGCAACCTGCTCCACCGTTTCGAATTCCCCTTCGGTGCGGACGACGTATCGACGTTTTCCTTCATCGACGCTGCCGCCGCTGATCGAGGCGTTGGCCGCGCGCAAACGGTCGACCACCGCGGGGATGGTCAACCCGTATTGCGCCATGCGTGCGGGATCAACGGTAATGCGCATCTGCGGTTTGCTGCCGCCATAGACCGATACGCCACCAATGCCGGGCACCCGCTCCATTCGTTCCTGGATCAGGTCTTCCGCAATTTTCCCGTAGGTATTGATAGGGCGTTCATTGCCGGGCAAACGCACGATTCGGAACCAGGCG
The DNA here is from genome assembly GCA_029881615.1 of Alphaproteobacteria bacterium. Taxonomy (GTDB): domain Bacteria; phylum Pseudomonadota; class Alphaproteobacteria; order UBA8366; family JADFVY01; genus JADFVY01. Next base: position 3,480 of record JAOUMF010000050.1, read on the forward strand.
ATCGGATTGTCTTCCGATCCGGCCGTGTCGAGCGTCGGTTCGCCGGCCTCGTCAGGATAATTCCCGACCCGATCGAGCCGATTGGCGACCAGCAGCAGGGCCTTATCCATATCCTGATCGACGGAAAATTCCAGTGTCAGCCGGGCGCGGCCGTCCTGCGCCGACCCTTCCATGCTTTGCAGACCCTCCAGCCCCCTCATGGAATCTTCCTGCGGGTTCAGGATTTCGCGTTCGACTTCGGCCGGGGCGGCGCCTGGCCAGTTGGTGGTGATGCTGATTACAGGGCGGCTGACGTCGGGGGCAAGCTGGATCGGAATCGTGTTCAGCGCTACCAGGCCGAAAAGCACCGCCATGATGACGGCCGCTATGATGGCGATCGGGCGTTGAATGGAATACCGTATAAGGTCCATGCGCGGTTTTCTCCTTACCCGTTGCCGCCAGGCATGCCCTTGAATATTACGTCCTGGCCCGGTCGCAGGCGTTCATTGCCGCGGGTGACCGTCAGATCGCCGGGCGCGAGGCCGGATATTACCTCAAGGCGAATGCCGACAGGTTCTCCCAGGGTTACCTGTCGAATCTGGGCCTTGCCGTTTTCGACCACATAAACGATGTAGCCGGCTCCCCGCGCTATTACCGCATCCTTGTGGACCGAAACGATATCACGCGCCTCGCCGACCGGCAGCCGAACGGTTACGCTCTGGTCCGTGGCATATTGCAGGGGCGTTTCACCGGCAAATTGTGTCGTGAATCGCACCGGCCTGGTGCGGGTTAAGGCGTTTTCGGTCGGAATGATGGTGCGTACCACGGCCATGACATTCTGGCCGTTGTCCAGCGTCGCCCTGACGGCCCTTCCCGGTGCAAGCCCCGCTAGCCGGCCGGAAGGCACGTCCGCCTCGATTTCCATATCCTCGTCATTGACCAGGCTTACGACCGGCGCGCCGGTATTGACATAGGCGCCGGCCACCGCCTGGCGCGCGATCACCACGCCGTTATAGGGCGCCCGGATTTCGGAACGCTTCAGATCCAGCGTGGCCAGATTCAGATTTGCCTGGGCGCGGGCAACAGAGGCATGCGCCTCGGCCACGCTGCTTTGAAAGCGGGCGACCTCGGCCCGCTTGTCCTCATAACTGGCCTGGCTGAAAGCTGCTGATTTTTTCAAATTCTCAAGACGGGAAAGTTCCTGTTTAGCCAGCCGCAGCTGTGCTTCGGCGGATCCCAGCGCTGCCTTTTTTTCGTTCAACTCCGCCTCGCGCAGATCGCGATTGCCTAATGTAACGTCGGTCGCCAGCAGGACCAGAATGTCGTCCTTGACTACCCGGTCTCCCACATCGACAAGGATTTGCTCGACCGGGCCGCTGACCAGCGCGGCTACGGGACCTGACTGCCGCGCCACGAACCGGCCGATGACCGGCAGCGTCTGACTGAGCGGTGCTTCGATCACCGCATCGACCTCGACCTGCGCGGCCCGTCCCTGGGCAGAGGCCGGGCCAACATACAGCGAACCCAGGGCCGCCAGCATGGCGCCCGCGAAACTCGCCCGACAGCTTACCAGACGCATGATATATCCTTTTTCATGAAACGAGACTGTCCCTTGCCGGCGATCCAGACCATCAGCAAAGATTACATCGTATTTTTGCGGTTTAAAACAAGTTCGGATGGGGCGTTTGGAAAAATGTATGACGCTGTTATGCTGGGCGCCAAGGCAGGCAAGGCGGAAACTCGATGACAACAATTCTTTATTCACATCCGATATGTATTGAACATGATATGGGTGCCGGCCATCCGGAAAGCCCCGACCGACTTCGCGCGGTTATGGAGGCATTGAATGCCGACGCTTTCAATGGGCTGGACCGGCGCGAGGCGCCGATGGCTGCTCGCGAACAGATCGCCCGGGTGCATCCGGGCGATTATGTCGATCGGATCATGGCGGCCGTGCCGGAATCGGGACGCGTGCAGCTGGATCCGGACACGTCCCTTTGCCCGGCCTCCGGCGAGGCGGGGCTGCGGGCATCGGGCGCGGTCTGCGCGGCGGTCGATGCGGTAATGGCGGGCGAGGCCAATAATGCCTTCTGTGCGATACGGCCGCCTGGGCATCACGCGGAACCGGGGCGGCCCATGGGATTTTGTTTCTTCAATCATGTCGCCGTGGGTGCATTGCAGGCGCGGGCGGTGCATGGGTTGACGCGGGTGGCCGTGGTGGATTTTGACGTGCATCATGGCAATGGCACGCAGGCGATGTTCTGGGATGACGAGAACCTGTTTTTCGGTTCGTCGCATCAGTCGCCCTTCTACCCGGGCAGTGGCGGCGCGGCTGAACGGGGCGTGGCCGGCAATATCGTCAACGCGCCGCTTGCGGCAGGGGCCGGCAGCCGCGAGTTTCGCGAGGCCTGGGAAGGCATCATTCTGCCGGGCCTGATTGAGTTCGACCCGGAATTCTTGTTGATTTCGGCGGGATTCGACGCGCATGAGGCGGATCCCCTGGCGTCATTGCGGTTAACCGAAGATGATTACGTGTGGGTCACGCGCAAGCTGATGAAGGTCGCCGATGATCATTGCAAGGGGCGTCTTGTTTCCACGCTGGAGGGCGGGTATGACCTGCGAGCGCTGGCTCGCTCGGTGGCTGTCCATGTAAAGACGCTGATGCAAGCCTGAGGCCGGGTTTAATTTGATGGAAGTGGCTTGGCCTTGCGCATTGTGCGAAGTACACTCCGGCCCGTCACAGGAGGATCAATGACCGACGCTAAAATTCCCAACGAAATTGCTGCGATGAAGTTCGAGGACGCTTTGGCCGAACTCGAGAAGATCGTTAAGGAGCTTGAGGACGGCAAGGTCGAACTGGACGGCGCCATCGAGAAGTACGAGCGGGGCGCCGCGCTGAAACGGCATTGCGAGGCCAAGCTGGCTGAAGCCCAGGCCCGTATTGAAAAAATCACGCAAAACGCTGGCGGTATCGCCGTCGAGTCCGCCAACCTGGATTGAGTTTTCATGGATGCTTTGAAACAGGCGATGGCGAGTGCCGCCGTCGATGTCGAATCCGCCTTGCAGCGGGTGATGGAGTCGGAGGACGAGCCCGAGCGCCGGCTATTTGATGCCATGCGCTATTCGGCGCTGGGCGGCGGAAAGCGCCTGCGACCGTTCCTGGTTTTGCAGTCCGCCGGGCTGTTTTCGGTTTCCCGGCGGTCGGCGTTGCGCGCGGCGGCGGCGATCGAACTGGTTCATTGCTATTCCCTGGTCCATGACGATTTGCCGGCGATGGACGATGATGATTTGCGGCGGGGCAAGCCCACGGTGCATAAGGCCTTCGACGAGGCCACGGCGATTCTGGCCGGTGATGCATTGCTGACACTGGCCTTTGAGGTGCTGTCCCATCCCGACACTCATTCCAATTCGGATGTGCGCTGCAGGCTGGTTGCCGCACTGGCTCGGGCGGCCGGCGCCCATGGCATGGTGGCGGGGCAGATGATCGACCTGTCCGCCGAGGGGCGTGAGATGGATATCGGCGAGATTACGCGCCTGCAGCGGCTGAAAACCGGCGCGCTGATAGGGTTTTCTTGCGAGGCCGGCGCCATCCTGGGGCAGGCCGCGGAAATTCAGCATGAGGCGTTGCGCGGTTATGCACACGATCTGGGGCTGGCTTTCCAGATTGCCGACGATCTTCTGGATGTGGAAGGTACGGCGGAGGAAGTCGGCAAGGCCGTGGGTAAGGATGCGGACAAGGGCAAGGCGACCTTCGTGTCGATTCTGGGGCCCGAACGCGCCCGTGGCCAGGCCGATATGTTGGTCGAACAGGCCGCCGAACATCTGGCGATTTTCGATCAAAAGGCTGATTTTCTTCGCAAAGTAGCGCGGTATATTGTCGAACGCCGCACTTGAACTAACTTCTGGGCATTAGCCGGAGGCCGATTTGAGCATGAATGAAACCACCAAGACGCCGCTGCTGGACTCGGTCCGGCTGCCCGAGGATCTGCGTAAGCTGCCGGAGCGCGAGCTTCGCCAGTTCGCGGACGAACTGCGTGCCGAAATGATTCATGCGGTATCGGTAACCGGGGGGCATCTGGGTGCGGGGTTGGGCGTGGTGGAACTGACCACGGCTTTGCATTACGTTTTCAACACGCCGCGCGACGTATTGATCTGGGACGTCGGCCATCAATGTTACCCACACAAGATACTGACCGGCCGGCGCGATCGTATTCGTACCCTGCGTCAGGGGGGCGGGCTTTCGGGTTTCACCAAGCGTTCCGAAAGCGAATATGACGCCTTTGGGGCGGGGCACAGTTCCACCTCGATCTCGGCCGGGTTGGGCTTTGCGGTGGCGCGCGATCTCGCGGGCGAGGACAGCAATGTCATCGCGGTAATCGGCGATGGATCGATGAGCGCCGGCATGGCCTATGAGGCGATGAACAATGCGGGCTCCATGGACAGCCGCCTGATCGTCATCCTGAACGATAACGATATGTCGATTGCCCCGCCGGTAGGTGCCATGAGCGCTTACCTGTCACGTCTGATTTCGTCCAAATCCTATGTTTCATTGCGGAATCTGGCGAAATCCGTAGCCGAACATTTCCCTCGTCCCCTGGAAACCGCGGCCAAGCGGGCCGAGGAGTATGCTCGTGGCATGGTCACCGGCGGCACCTTGTTCGAGGAAATGGGCTTCTTTTATGTTGGCCCGATCGATGGCCATAATCTGGATCATCTGCTGCCTGTCCTGAAGAATGTTCGCGATTCCAAGGAAGACGGGCCGGTACTGATCCATGTGGTGACGCAGAAGGGCAAGGGCTACAAGCCGGCCGAGGAGTCGGACGACAAATATCACGGCGTCTCGAAATTCGACGTGGTGACCGGGGCGCAGGTCAAGGGCCAGGCGAATGCGCCAAGCTACACCAGTATTTTCGCAAAGGGGCTGATCCGCGAGGCCGAAGAGGACGACAAAATCGTTGCGATCAATGCGGCGATGCCGTCGGGCACGGGGTTGGACCGTTTCATGGAACGGTTCGCGGAACGCTGCTTCGATGTCGGCATCGCCGAACAGCATGCGGTGACCTTCGCGGCGGGATTGGCGGCTGGCGGTTACAAACCCTTCGTGGCGATCTACTCGACCTTTTTGCAGCGCGGTTACGATCAGCTTGTTCACGACGTGGCGGTGCAGAAGCTGCCGGTGCGTTTCGCCATCGATCGGGCCGGACTGGTGGGGGCTGACGGTGCTACTCAT
>JAOUMF010000647.1 GCA_029881615.1 Alphaproteobacteria bacterium
GAAGTTGCTCTTCGGGTAATAGCCCACGCCGCCGGCCTGTAATGACTTGGCGGCATTGCACAAATCCGGCAGGCGCACGCCCGGCAGGCGGATATCGATGGCCATGCCCCTCATGTGCAGGCTGCGCTTGGCCACGCCGCTGCTGTTGCTGGCAAGCGCCGCATTGGTTTTTGGCGAACGATAGCCCGAGATGACCTCGAAAGGCTTGTCCATATCCGTGGTCTGGGTGATCCGGTGCAGCAGGATCAGCAGTTGCGGGTCAATCTCGGAGACGTCGCCGGTCCGGAAATCGCGCAGCACGAAATCGATGTCGCGCAAGGCGGCCGACTGGAATACGCCATCGGCCCAGAATGTCGTGCGAATTGTCTCGCCGGTATGGATGTTATGCAGCGAAAGCTTGCGCTCGCGAACGCTTTCAAATGCCGCCAGTGCGGGGCTTGCCGCAAAGCCGGCCAGTCCGGCCAGCCCGAAACGCAAGGCCGAGCGTCGCCCGATTCCCTCGCCCGTCAAACCCTTGGAGAAACCCTTCATACCCATTGCGCCCGATGTTAACCATAAATTTCGGAACGTCAATCGTCTCCCCAGTCGATTGAACCGGGCTACTATCGAATATAAAGGTTTACAGAAGGTTTCCGTTTGAAGGTTTCTTGCCAGCCTTTTTGTTTAATTTAATGCGAGTTGCAGACTCTTGCCCTTTGCATAGGGGTCGTTTCTGAATTGTACGCGGTTATCCGCGTCTACCCAGACGGTCCGCGTTACAATATGGATCGGCATCGGATTGCGCAGCCGCACGCGGTAGGTCTTGCCCGATTGCACGACCTTGTCGTAGTCGGCCTGTGTCCAGCCTTCCTCGCGCAGCAGCGCCATTGCCAGTTCGGCGGCGGCCTCGACGCGAACGCAGCCATGGCTGACCGCCCGGTTGACCCGGGTGAACGCCCGCCGCGACGGGGTGTCGTGCAGATAAATCGCCTCGTCGTTCGGGAACATGAACTTGACGCTGCCCAGCGGGTTGCGGGGCCCGGGATCCTGTCGCAGGATGAAGGGAAGCTGGTCGCCTTCGATGGCGGCCAGATCCATCGTCTCGCTATCCAGTTCCCGCCATTTCGCATCGAAGAGCCGGAAGCCGCGCTTGTCCAGATATTCCGTCCCGCCATGGCGCAGCTTCGGCATGATTTCCTCGACGGCGATGCGGCGCGGAACCGACCAGGTCGGATTGATCTCAAGCCACTGCAGTTCGCTTACGATCCGCGGTGTCTCCCAGTCCGGCAGGCCGACAACAGTCCGGCTGCGCAGAACCTCTCTGCCGCCTTCATACATTTCCAGTTCGAACGCGGCGATGTTGACGACGATGGCGCGGTCGCCGATGCGGGATTCCGGTTTGTGGAACTGACGCAGGTTTTCGGCAATCTGTTCGGCGCGAATTTCCGCGGGAACATTCAGGACTTCCAGGCTTCTGGTCCCGATTACCCCGTCGGGGGTCAGTCCGTGACGGGCCTGGAACCGTTTTACCGCGCCTTCCAGGTCGGGGTCGTACAGGGCCGTCTCGATAATCGCATGCTCCGGCAAGTCGCCGGAAAGCGCCAGACGGCGGCGCAGGGCGGGAACACGGCTGTCCGATGCGCCTGGACGCAGCGTCCCGCCCGCCGGGATGGTTTCCCATCCACCGATCGTTACGATGGCCTTGTAAGCTATAAAGGCATCGCGCAAACGCTTGTATGTGGGATCCGCCGGCTCCAGCGCGTCAAGGAACGCACTGAAGTCCTCCGCGGATGCGGCGCGGTTCAAAATCTCCGCCTGCGGGTGCGTCCGGTTTCCCATCTGGGCGGAATAGCGCACCAGCGCGTCGCTCAACATCAATTCGGCCGCGGAAAGGCCCGTCACGTCACCCTGCGCTATCGCGGCATGGATATTTTCCACGCGGTAGGCGGCGGGATCCAGCCCATCCATTTCCACATGGGCCAGCCGGTCCGCCAGCGCCATGGCTTCTGGCGTAAGCTGGCCATTGTCGGCAATCCATAACGGGCGATAGCCGCGGTCGCGGTATACCGTTCCCATCGAAGATTTCGCGGGCGTTGCCCAACCCGCCGCGACAACCCGGTAAAGGGTCGCCCCGGGATCGTCCAGCATATCCGCCAGCGCTTCCCCAAGCGCTGGACTCACCCGACCGGTCGAGGCCTTTTCGGCCGCCGGCAATGAAACTTCCCCTGTGCCGGCTCCCCCTGTACATGCGGCAGCCAGAAATATGACAGCCACCATGAT
>JAOUMF010000649.1 GCA_029881615.1 Alphaproteobacteria bacterium
GGTCGACAAGGGTACGCTCAGCAAGATGTGGGTGCTGCGCCGGATCCTGATGCCGATGGGTGTTGTCGACGCGATGGAGTTCCTGGTGAGCAAGCTGAAAGAGACCAAGAACAACAGCGATTTCTTTGATGGTATGAATCAGTAACCATCAAGGTTTCTGGGGCCAGCGAAAAACGGTCCTCAAATGAAAAGCCCGGGATGATGTCCCGGGCTTTTTAGGTTTCGTGAGTCCTTTTTAAGGCACGATGAGTCTTTTTCGATCAAGGCAGCAGAATGGTCGATCCGGTGGTTTTCCGGGCTTCCAGGTCACGATGCGCTTGGGCGGCATCTTTCAGCGCGTAAGACTGATTAACCTCTACCTTCAAGCCGTTCCTGACCATCTCGAAAAGGGTCTTGGCGCTTTTCAAGAGATCGCTACGCTCGGCCACGTAATGCAGCATGGTCGGCCGCGTAACGTACAAAGAACCCTTGAACTGCAGCGTGTTGACCGAAAAGTCCGGCGGGGTTCCCGATGCCGCGCCGAAGCTTACCATCAGGCCACGCTGTTGCAGACAATCGAGAGAACCTTCCCAGGTATCCTTGCCGACTGAATCATAGACGACAGGAACGCCCTTGCCGTCGGTGATTTCCTTGACCCGCTCGACAAAATTTTCACGGCTGTAGACGATCGTATGATCGCAGCCATGGGCCTTGGCCAATTCGGCCTTTTCATCGGATCCGACAGTGCCAATCACCGTGGCACCTATTTTCTTCAGCCACTGGCATGCAATCAGGCCCACACCGCCGGCGGCGGCATGAAACAGCACCGTTTCACCGGCCTTTACCGGATAGGTGCGGCAAAGCAGATATTCGGTCGTCATACCCTGCAGCATCATCGCCGCGGCCTGGTTGTCTTCAATGCCATCGGGGACGGGTACCAACCGGTGATCCGGCATGATGCGGCGTTCCGTATAGGCGCCAGGCGCATATCCCGCATAGGCGACGCGATCGCCGGGCTTGAACTCGGTGACGCCGGGGCCCACCGCCTCGACAACACCGGCGGCTTCCATGCCGATCGAACCCGGCAGTTGCGGCAGTTTATAGGCGCCGCTGCGGTGATAGACATCGATGAAGTTGAGGCCGACGGCGGTTTGCTTGAGAAGAACCTCGCCCGCGCCGGGCTCGCCGACATCAATCTCTTCCCAACGCATAACGTCGGGACCGCCTTGTTCGTGAAGTCTTATTGCATGTGTCATTCTTGATGCCTCAACCCAGATGCTGTTTCAGAAAATCATATGTGCGGCCATTGGCCAGTGTCGCCGCCTGGGCATCGTAATGGATGCCTCCGGCCCGCGCAAAGGCGTGCGGCATGCCGGCATAGAAATGTAACGCCGTATGCCTGTTGGATTCCAGCGCATCACGCAATTTAGCCTGGGTTTCCGGCGGGCAATAATCGTCTTTTTCGGCAACATGCAGCATTAACGGGGTCGATATGTTGCCGGCTTCGCCAAGCAGTTCGTCCAGCCCCACGCCGTAATAGCCGACATTGCAGTCGGCGTCCGACCGGGTTGCCATCAGAAAGGCCAGCTTTCCGCCCAGGCAATATCCAACGGTACCGGCCTTGTCGCCGCAGGCGTCGAGATCACGCAAGGCGGCCAGGCTGTCTTTCAGGTCTTCAATTCCCTTGTCGACGTCGAAACCCTGAAATAGTTGAAAGGCCCTTTGCCATTCCTCGTCTGACTTGTCGGTAATCTGGATGCCCGGTTCCTGGCGCCAGAAGATGTCCGGGCAGAGCGCGACGAAGCCTTGCGCGGCGAAATCATCGCACATTTGGCGCATGGATTGATTTACGCCGAAAATCTCCTGAATAACCAGCAATCCCGGACCGGAACCGCCGGCGGGGGTGGAAAGATAGGCGGAAAAATCGCCATCGCGCCCATTGATCGTGATGTCTGGCATGGTCATGCTCCCTTGTCCGCGTCACTGTTTTTGAAGTTGGGGCCGGAAATTCTTCCGGCAATATGCGAGGTTAGCCCGGCAAGCCTGCTTTTTCCAGCGCCAGCAAAAAACGCTTGGTATCAAGACCCTTTGCGCCCGAATAGCCGCCGATTCCCTTCGCCGCCAGCACCCGGTGGCAAGGCACGATAATCGGCAGCATGTTGGCGCCGCAAGCCTGGCCAACCGCGCGCGGCGCGCCGCCGGCGATATGGGCAATTTCGCCGTAACTCAATGTCTGGCCCCAGGGGATGGAGGTCATCGCCTCGCGGACCCGTTGCTG
>JAOUMF010000648.1 GCA_029881615.1 Alphaproteobacteria bacterium
GATCCCCTCGACGGGTTCGGCGGGTGGTACGGCGGCGGCCAGGGCGCGGGCCAACGGATGCCGGCTGACAGAGGCCAATGCGGCGGCATCGGCCAGATCGCGTTCCGACCAGCTGTTATCGTGCAGCAAAACGGGACGTCCCTCCGTCAGGGTGCCAGTCTTATCGAACACGATTGTGTCGACCTCGGCCAGCCGTTCCAGCGCGGTTTCGGATTTGACCAGAATTCCACCCTTCAGCAGTCGTCCGGCGGCGGCGACCTGCACCGCGGGCACGGCGAGCGCGAGCGCGCATGGGCAGGTGATGATCAGCACAGAAATCGCGGTCAAGAGCGATGCCTGCCAGCCGGCGCCGAGAAACAGCCAGGCAATCAGGGCCAACAGCGCCAGGCTGTGCACGGCCGGCGCGTAAAGCCGCGCCACCCGGTCGGCCAGCGCCACATAACGGGCCCGGCCCTGTTCGGCGGTTTCCACCAGCCGCAGGATTTCGGCCAGGACCGTGTCCTCGCCGACCGAATTCACGACAATGCGTAATGGCCCGGTCAGATTGATGGTTCCCGCCAGCACCCGGTCGCCAGGCCGGGCCGGGCCGGGAAGCGATTCGCCGGTGATGGCGGCGCTGTCCAAGTCGGACGCGCCGGAAACAATTTTCCCGTCCACCGGAATGCGCTCGCCCGCCGCGACCAGTACGGTCATGCCGGCCTTCACTTCCGCCGGGGATATCACCCGTAAATCGCCATCGTCGCCGATGACGGTCACCGCCCGCACTCTCAATGCCAGCAGGTTGGCGGCAACGCTGCGCGCGCGACCGCGCGACCGTGCATCGAGGTAACGACCCGCCAACAGGAAGAACAACAGCGTTACCGCCGAGTCGAACCAGGCGTCGGGTTGGCTGGTGGCGGTTTGTACCAGGCTCATCGCGGCGGCAAGGATCACCGCCAGCGAAATCGGTACATCCATGTTGACCCGCCCCGCCGAAAGCGCGGCCAATGCCGGCCGGAAAAAGGGCTGGCCGGCATAGGCAATGGCCGGAATTGCGATCAGCGCCGATATCCAGTGCATCAGATCGCGGGTTGCCGGTCCCATATCCTGCGCATGCCCGGCCCAGACCGACACTGACAGCAGCATCACATTGCCGGCGGCAAAGCCCGCTACCGCCATGGCTCGCAACAACGCCCGCTGTCGTGCGGCGCCGGCATCGTCGGCCATGGCCTCGTCGAAAGGCGTTAGCCGGTAGCCCAAGGCGATAATCCGGCCCACCAGTTCTTCCGGGCTGACCTTTTCCGTTTGCCATACCAGGCGCAAGCGTTTGGTGGTCATGTTAACGCGGCCCGATACCACCCCCGGTATCCGTGACAGAATCGATTCGATCAGCCAGACGCAGGCCGCGCAATGCAGCCCGTCAATTGCCAGCGTCAGGCTGCTGTCGCCGTCCGGTTGGATGGTCACATAGGGAGTAAAATCGAATCGGGGCGGCGCGTCGTCAGGCCGTATCGCCCGTGCGCCGGGGTCCAGCACGCGGCGGCGGTAATAGGATTCCAGCCCCAGCCCGCGCACGGTATCATAGGCCGCCGCGCAGCCCGGACAGCAGAATCCCTCGGCCGCGCCAGCGCCCAGCGACTCACCGCAATGACGACAGGCTTCTATTGCGCGACGATCCGTTTTGCCGTGCTGTAAATGCCCGATGGATGATTGATTCGCGCCAGAATGTCCCATTGGCCCCGTAAGGGTAGTTCGATATCGGCAGCATATAGACCATTTCCGGCGGCCGCCAATGTCATGTCCATGTCATGGCCGGCCTGGACCGGGCGCACCAACCGGACCGTCACGCCGGCGTTGTTCAGTGGATTGCCGGCCTTGTCGGTCGCCCGGACCGACAGGCGGGCATGACCCCCGCCGGTTTCCTGGAAGTCGATTCCCACGGTCCAGCCCAGTGAATTCTGTGTACGCTCGCCCGCCAGAACGTCGTTATAATCCAGGCCGCGCTGATAATGGCCCTCTGTTTGCAGCCCGGTGAAGCTGCTTGTGGCAAAATAGATCATGATTCCGTTGACCAGCACCACCAGTGCGAATCCGGCGGCGAACAGCCAGGGAATCCAGGAATCCCGCCTTGACGATTGTACTCCTTCGCGGTGGCCGTTCATTGCTTGGGGCCCAGGAATACCGTGCCTTGAACGACGTCCTCGCCGTTTTCCATGGCGTCTTCCTTCAGTACGAAACTAAGGTCGGTCGACTCGCCGGCCAGTGCCTGGCGTGGCGC
>JAOUMF010000650.1 GCA_029881615.1 Alphaproteobacteria bacterium
CGTCGTAATTGGTGAGGCAGGTGGCCGGATCGACCACGATATGGTGGTGGTCGAGATTAAGCCCCCAGTCGGCGATCGGCCCCAGCGACATGGCCAGCCCGTAAAACGGCAGCAGAATATCGGCTTCCAGCCGGCGGCTGTTACCATCCAGGTCCGTCACGATAACCGCGCGCAACGTCTCGCCGTCGCCCTCCAACCCGGCCAGTTGATAGGGCACGACCAGATCGATCCGGCCTTCATCGGCCAGGGCATGCAACCGGTTGACGCTTTCCGGCGCGGCGCGGAATTTGGCGCGGCGATGTACGACACTGACTTTTTCGGCTACCTCGGCCAGTGAAACCGCCCAATCGACAGCCGAATCGCCGCCACCCGCCACGACCACGCGCTTGCCGGCAAAATCCTGCCGCCGCAGCACCATGTAATGAACGCCCTTCCCCTCATAATCCTCGATACCGGGCAATGGAGGCCGGTTGGGGCCAAAGGCGCCGGCGCCGGCCGCGACGACGACGATTCGGGCATCGATCACGGTTCCGGTTGAGGTTTCCAGCCGCCATCGGTCGCCAGCGTCCGCCTTCGCCAACGCAACGACCTGCTGTCCGAGATGATAGACGGGATCGACGGCGGCAGCCTGTTCGATCAGCCGCTCGATCAGTTCGGCTGCGTCGATCTGGGGATAGCCGGGGATGTCATAGATCGGCTTTTCGGGATAGAGCGCGGTACATTGCCCACCGGCCACCGCCAGCGTATCCACTATATGCGCCTTCATGCCCAGCATGCCGAACTGAAACGCCGCGAACAGTCCCACCGGACCGGCGCCGATGATCGCAACATCGCATTTATGATTCTTGATGCTCATAACAGGGCTCTAGCATATTTTTCCGCTGACGCGGAAGCGGTGCTTCGTTACAAACCGTTTATGGTTGTCTCCGTCACGCTTGCCGATTCCAGTGCCACCGCCCGCCTTGCCGTTGCGTTGGCGCGTCTGCTGCGTGTCGGCGACCTGGTTGCGCTGGAGGGCGACCTTGGGGCTGGCAAGACCGCCTTCGCCCGCGCGCTGATTCGCGCACTGACAAGAGCCGACGAGGAAGTGCCGAGTCCCACCTTCACCCTTGTGCAGACTTACGAAGCAGCAGAATTCGACATCTGGCATTTCGACCTTTACCGTCTTGTTAAACCCGAGGATGCATTTGAACTGGGGATTGAGGACGCAATGGCCGAGGGTGTAACGGTAATCGAATGGCCGGACCGGCTGGGCCCGTATCTGCCGCGCGACCGCCTGACCGTCGCGATCGCCTTCGGCGCGAATGAAAACGAGCGGATCGCGACATTATCGGGCGGTGGCGACTGGCCTGAACGGCTGAAGGGGCTGGAGCATGACTGACCGCGAAGCATTGATCGCCGAATTCCTGACAGCCGCCGGTTGGGGAGACGCGGACCGAGGCCTGCTGGCCGGAGACGCCTCCTTCCGTCGCTACGACCGGCTGCACCGGGACGGTGAACAGGCCGTATTGATGGATGCGCCGCCGCCGATGGAAGATGTACGCCCTTTCATCTTTATTGACGGGCTACTGCGCGGCATGGGGCTGAGCGCCCCGGAAATCCTGGCCGAGGATGTGGAAGCCGGGCTGTTGCTGCTGGAAGATCTGGGCGACAATACCTATACCCGCGTGCTCGCCAATGGGGGCGACGAGGCGGCGCTTTACGAACTGGCGGTCGACCTGCTGATAGCGCTGCATCGCCATTTTGACGGTAACGATGCCCTGCCGCCCTATGATGACGATGCATTTTTAACAGAGGCCACCCTGCTGACCGATTGGTACATGCCGGCGATCAACGACCGGGAAACTCCATCGGCCTTGCGCGGGGAATATTGCGAATTATGGCGGGAGGCCTTTGCCAAGGCGCGGCTAATGCCAGAAACCCTGGTGCTGCGCGACTATCACGTGGATAACATGATCTGGCTGCCGAACCGGCCGGGCGCGGGCGCCTGCGGATTGCTGGATTTTCAGGATGCCAGGCTGGGCCCTGTTACCTACGATCTGGTGTCCCTGCTGGAAGATGCGCGGCGCGACGTGCCCCCCGCCTTGACCGCGAAATTACTGGACCGCTATCTGGACGCTTTCCCCCAGTTGGACCGCGAGGCATTTGCCGCGTCCTACGCGATCATGGGCGCGCAACGCAGCGCCAAGATTCTGGGTATCTTTACCCGATTGGACCGGCGCGACGGCAAGCCGGGCTATCTGGGGCATATCCAGC
>JAOUMF010000651.1 GCA_029881615.1 Alphaproteobacteria bacterium
ACATGGCGTGCGAGGGGATGTAGGTTTCGCCTGCCAGGATTAGCGGCAAGGCATGGCGTAGCACGTCGGACGTAGAGGATTTGACGATATAGCCCTTGGCGCCGGCTTTGTATGACCGGGAAATATTCTTGCTGTCTTCCGAGGCGGACACAATAGTCACGGCCGCATTGGCAAGGCTGCCGGAAAGTTTCTCAAGGGTTTCAAACCCGGTGCCATCCTCCAGCTTCAAATCGAGCAGCACGAGCCTGATATCGGGGTTCTGTTCCGCTGAGGCCAGAGCCTCGGCGGAGGTGGCGGCTTCCAGTATCTCGGAATCCGGATATAATTCGTTCAACAGCATCGCCAGGCCTTGGCGAAAGAGCGCGTGGTCGTCCACGACCAGTATTTTCATTTTTTTCCCGCCTTCACTTGAACGAACACGCATTCAGCCGCGTCCGTAAATTGGTTTTCGGTCATGGTTAATTCCAATAGTAAGTCTCTATTCGGCAGGATACTTTGACGTAGATCATTTTCGTCGTCTTGCCCGCATATGCCGAACCTGATTGTTATATCCAATCCACCAAAATGAGATCAGGCCTGCCATTCTAAGCAAAATCTACGCCAATAATGAAGTACAACATTAGGGGAGCCGCTCAGAATGTTGTCTGATGACTGTCTTCATGCTTGGCGCCAGATTCGATTGTGTTTCGTATAGCCTCCAGAATTGCGATCTGCAACTGTGCGGGCGCCACGGGTTTATGCATAACGACAAGGCCACTCTCCGACGCCCTCTTGATACGTTTAGGGTCGGTGTCCCCTGTAACTATTATCGCCGGAACGGGCCTGGGTAGCAACTCGTTTAAGGCCGCGACAGCGTCCAGGCCAGTATCGGCCCCGCGAAGTCGAAGATCGGCAATGATCACATCGGGGGTTACACTCGCGTCGCGAACGGCTTTCAATGCATCGGTAATAGAGGCGGCAGTGATTACCTGAAGCCCCCAATCCACAAGCATCGCCTCCGTACCATCCAGCACGATCGTATCATCGTCGATCAGCAGTGCCAATCGACCCTGCAGGCTGTTGGCCTGCAGCGGTAATGAATGATCGCTGAGGTCGGCGGTTAGCGGTTCGTCCGCAAACGGTAAGGTAATGTCGAATACGGACCCCTTGCCGGGCCAGGATCGAACCCGCAACTGGTGCTCAAGCAGGGTCGCTAGCCTTTCGATGATGGCCAGACCCAGTCCAAGGCCACGGCTGCGGTCGCGCTCTGGATTGTCGGCCTGATAAAACTCTTCGAAAATATGATCCAGCGTTTCGCGGTCGATGCCGATGCCGGTATCCCAGACCTCGATTCGTACCGAAGAACCGGCCCGACGCGCCCCCAGTAGAATTTTCCCCTTGCTGGTGTATCGAATCGCGTTGGTCAGCAGATTCCGTAATATGCGTTCGAGAAGCGCCGCATCGGTTCTGACCCAATAGTCGGCGGGCACCACACGCAGTTCCAGTCCTTCCGCCGCTGCCTGCGGGGTGAATTCCATGCCCAGTTGGTCGAAGACTTCCAGCAGTGGAACGGGACCTGTCTGCGGTTCGATGACGCCCGCGTCCAATCGCGATATATCAAGCAGAGAGTCCAGCAGCGAACGCATTGCATTGCAGGAATTCTGGATGGCTCCCAGCATGTCGCGGCTCTCTGTCTGTTCCATTCGCTTAAGCAACAGCGGCAGATAGAGCGATATAGCGTGAAGAGGCTGACGCAAATCATGACTGGCCGCGGCGAAAAAACGAGTGCGCGCGCTGGTGGCCTGTTCGGCCTGCAGCATGGCGTCACGCAGGCCTTCCTCGGCTAGTTTGCGCTCGGTTGCGTCGATGACGGTTGATTGCAGGGCCGGTTCGCCCTGCCAGATTACCACCCTTTCCTGGCATTCCAGCCAGATTATATGCCCATCCGGGCGCAAGGCCCTGTATTCGTACTGCCGGGAGTTTCCGACGCCATATTGCAGGGCGTATTGAATGTCGCGGACCGATTCGCGGTCTTCGCGAACGATAAGGTCGGCAATATCATTCAAGGCGTAGGCGTCGGCTGAACTATCAAAACCATGTATCCGGGCCCAGGCGTCATTAACGAGCAGGGGGACTCCGTCACGGTGAACGATGATACCCTGGATCGAGCCTTCGGTGAGTTCGCGGAAACGTTGTTCGCTCGCCTCCAGGGCCGCCAGCTGTGTCGCCCGTTCCGCGTCGCTACGGCTCATCTGCCGCAACAGACGATAGCC
>JAOUMF010000652.1 GCA_029881615.1 Alphaproteobacteria bacterium
GGATTGCAGTGCCGCGCCGGCCAGGGGCGCGGCGTCGGCGTCGGCGGGTTCCGGATAGGCCGGGTTACCAACCTGCAGATAGACCGGCAAGGCCGGATGGCGCGCCGCGGCGGCCCTGGCGAATTCGTAGTCGGCCTCGTCGAAGATCGCCACCTTCAGCGCGGTTTTCGCATCCCCAGCGGCCACGACGCAGTCGTCGAACTTGTCCCAGTCGACAGTCTCGCCCGACGATGGCGGCTTGGGGCTGAGGAACAGCCAGTCCAGCCTGGCAAACCAGTCGCGCGGAATCGAGCCCTGGGTTTCC
Source organism: Alphaproteobacteria bacterium (assembly GCA_029881615.1). Classification (GTDB taxonomy): domain Bacteria; phylum Pseudomonadota; class Alphaproteobacteria; order UBA8366; family JADFVY01; genus JADFVY01. The sequence goes on from JAOUMF010000652.1 coordinate 305, forward strand.
AGTGCGAAGGTGAAACCTCGCGCGTGACCCAGATCGATCAGCGGACCCAGTTTCTGCATCGCCGGATTGCCGCCCGACAGGGTTATCAGGATCGGCTGGCCGCCGGAAAGTTCGCTGACTTCCGCCAGAATTTCCCCAGGCTCCATCGCCCGCCAGTCCTTGCCATGTTCCGGCAGCACCGCATAAAGCGTGTCGCACCAGGTGCAGCGATAATCGCAGCCGCCGGTGCGCACGAAAACCGTCGGCTTCCCGATCAGCGGGCCCTCGCCCTGAACCGTCGGGCCGAAGATTTCGGAAATCCTGATCACGCCGTCTACTCGCCGGTGTCGCCGGTGAAATCCGGGTTCACATAATCCGCATAGCAGTTGGGCGTCTCCCAGACCCGCACCCGCGACAACAGGGCAACACCGTCACTGCGCGCGCGGACCGGTTCGGCCAGCCGGTGAAACCAGTGCGCGGCCAGGCATTCGGCGGTCGGCTGATGGGCGATAACATACAGCTTCGTGGACATCCGCGTATCGGTGGTGGCACAGAACCGCGCGTCCGCCACCTCGCCGCGGATCTGGGCCAGCCAATCTGCGAATTCACCGGGCCTGGGGCACAGCATTTCCAGAAGCTCTTCGTCCGTCGCCGACACGATCAGCCCGTGATCGCAGGGCGCATCGATATGGCGCATCATTTCGTCCTTCAGGAACGAAAAATCGATGACCATGTCGGTCTGCTCGCCGGCCCGATGCAGTTCGGCGTTCCGGGCGGCGCAGGTCGCCTCGATACCGTAGCGGTGACCGTGCAGATGCCGGCATTTCGAGCCATGGGTCATCACCCGGTGGCCCGCATCGATGCCGATCTGGCGCGTGACGCTGTAATTTTGCATGGGACTCAAACGCTCCCCCGATCCTTGCAGGCCTCGACCCAGTAATCGGGATCCTCGTAATGGGTGGGGTCGGGAACGCCGGCCAGATGCAGGGCCTCCTGACGCTCGACACAGGTGCCGCAGCGGCCGCAATGGCTTTCGCCGCCCTTGTAACAGCTCCAGGTCAGCTCGAACGGCACGCCAAGGTCGGCGCCGGCGCGCGCGATGTCGGCCTTGCTCATGCCGACGAAGGGCGTATAGAGGTCCACCTCCCACATGCCCTCGAGCGCGCAGTTCTGCATGGCCCGAAAGGCATCGACGAAGGCCGGCCGGCAGTCGGGATAAACAAAATGATCCCCGGCATGCACCGCCGCGGCCACGGCGGACGCGTTCTCGCCGGCGGCCACGCCGAAGGCGATCGTCAGCATGATGGCGTTGCGATTGGGCACCACCGTCACCCGCATGTTGTCTTCCGCGTAATGGCCGTCGGGCACGTCGATATCGCCGGTCAATGCCGAGCCCGACAGGAAATTGCCGATATTCGCGATATCGATAATATCGTGCCTGACGCCCAGATCGGCCGCCGTGCGCGCCGCGAAATCCAGCTCCTTCTTATGCCGCTGGCCATAGTCGAACGACACCAGCCGGGTCAGCTCGCGCTCGCGCTTGACCTTGTAGGCCAGGGTGACGGAGTCCATGCCGCCGGAACAGACAACAACAGTCTTCATTTAACAAATCCTGCAGGGGAACATGCCCCATGATATCGCGTTAGCGGGAAATATGCCGCATCCTTAGAGCCCAACGGCCCCCGGGGTTCAAGCCCAAATATGGGAAGCGCCGCTTCGCCAGGAAAGGCCCGCGGTGACGCGCACGGCCGAAAACCGGCGGCCACGGCCCGCGCGGCACCCGCTACAGCCCCAGATAGGCGGCCTTCACACGTTCGTTGGTCAACAGCGCCTGCCCGGTATCGGCGAGGGTGATTTCTCCGGTTTCCATGACATAGCCGCGGTCGGCGATGGACAGCGCCTTCCAGGCATTCTGTTCGACCAGGAAGATGGTGACGCCGGCCTCGCGCAGCCGCACGATGGTGT
>JAOUMF010000051.1 GCA_029881615.1 Alphaproteobacteria bacterium
CAGGATGAACTGGTCGGGCACCGGCCCGCCGGGTGGGGCGGCGGCACAGCGCAGGAACTCGCCCTCCCAATCCTGCCGGGCGTCGAGAAAATCGACGGCCGCGCCCATTTCCATCCGGGTGCCGCGATATATCTCGCGCGCCGCCTCGCCCTTATGCCATTCGCTCTGCTCGAAAGCCTCGCGGCCGGTCATGACCGGGCTGAAAGAGTTCCCCTCATGGGAAAAGCGCAAAATAGCGAGCCGTGGCATGAAACGTCTAACGCAACACGGTCGTGACGGGCAAATCGTTATCCACTCTTTCGCGCAAATGGCCGCTCAAACGGAATTCGACCTTCTTGAAAATATAGAGGATACCGTAAGTGACGATCAGATAGATGGCGCCGGCGGCGATGTATATTTCATAGATCGCAAAGCTGCGTGCCGCGGCCACCCTGGCCACGCCGGTCAGATCCATCAGCGAAATAATACTGACCAGCGACGTCGCCTGGAACAGGAACACCACCTCGTTGCTGTAAGCGGGCAAGGCCAAGCGAAAGGCCTTGGGCAGGATGATGCGCCGATACAGAAGCCAGCCCATCATGCCACAGGATCGCGCCGCCTCAACCTCGCCATGGGGCACCGACCGGATCGATCCGCGCAGGATTTCCGCCGTGTAGGCGGTGGTATTCAAGGTCAGCGACAGCACGGCGCAAAACCAGGCTTCGCGGAAGAAAGCCCAGAGCCCCAGCGCTTCCAGCTCAACACGGAACTGGCCGCTGCCATAATAGATCAGGAATATCTGCACCAGCAGCGGGGTGCCCCGGAAATAAAGAATAAAACCATAGGCCGGCCCCCAGAGCAGCGGATTCCGCGATACCCTGAGCAACGCCATGGGAATCGCAAATATCAGGCCGATCAGCACGCTGATCGCGGTGATCTCGACCGTTACCATCGCCCCTTCGAGCATTTTCGGCAGATATTTCCATACCGCGTCCATAATCACGCCTCCCGCACGCCGCGGCGCGCCCAGGCTTCGATCCGCTGCTGACCGAGCATCGAGGCAATCGTTATGCCGAGATATATCAACGAGGCGGCGAAATAGAAGGTGAAGGGCAGCTTGGTATTTCCCGCGCCCAGATAAGCGTTACGCATCAGTTCCGGCAACTGGATGACCGAAATCAGGGCGGTCGCCTTGATCAGCACCATCCAGACATTGCCCAGCCCCGGCAAGGCGAACCGCCAGACCTGCGGCAACAGGATGCGCCGCACCATCTGTATGCGGCTCATGCCGGCGGCGTAGGCAGCCTCGATCTGGCCTTTCGGCACGGCGAGGATGGCGCCGCGAAAAACCTCGGTCGAAAATGCGCCGTAGATGAAGCCCAGCGTCATCACGCCGGCGATGAAGGGATTGACGTCGATGATGATATCGTAGCCCATGCCCTCGGCCACGTCCTGAATCAGCGTCGGCGTCCCGTAATAGACAATCAGCAACAGCAGCAGTTCCGGCACACCGCGAATGACGGTGGTATAGGTGTTTGCAGCCGTCCGCGCGACGACGTTCCGCGACAGCTTGCCCCAGGCGCCGATCAAACCCATCAGCATCGCCAGAACCAGCGCACAGACCCCGACCGCGAGAGTCAGTTGGAGCCCGTCCCAGAGCATCCACCCATAGCCTTTGAGATCCAGCAAATGTCTGTTTCCCGATAAAAACCGGACGCCGCCGCCCGCGCGAAGCCGGCGACGGCGTCCGTAATTCAAGTCATATGCGGCTTACTTGCCGTATACGTCGAAGTCGAAATATTTCGCATTGATCTTGGCATAGGTGCCGTCGGCACGAATCTTGGCGATCGCCGCGTTGAACGCATTCACCAGATCGCCCTCGCCCTTGCGAATCGCAATGCCCGCACCCTCGCCGAACCATTTCGGGTCGGTGAAATCGGGACCGAAGAACTGGAAGTCCTTGCCCTGGTCGGTATTCAGGAACCCGTCCATCACGGCAACCGAATCGGCAATGCCGGCGTCGGCGCGGCCCGACACGATATCCAGATAAGCCTCGTCCTGGGTCGCGTAGGATTTGACGGTAACGATGCTGCCGTAATTGTCGGTCAGGAAGTTCTCATGCGTCGTGGCGCGCTGCACCGCGATTGTCTTGCCCTTCAGCCCCTCGGGGGTGACTTCCAGGCCCGATCCCTTGCGGGCGAAGAACTTGCCCGGGGTGTTGTAATATTTGTTGGTAAAGTCGACCTTTTCCTTGCGTTCGTCGGTGATCGACATGGACGCGATGATGGCGTCGTACTTCTTGGCCAGCAGGCCGGGGATGATGCCGTCCCAATCCTGAACCACGAACTCGCATTCAAAGCCGGCCGCGTCGCACAGCGCATTGGCGATGTCGATATCGAATCCGACGAGCTTGCCGTCCTTGTCGATGGAATTGAACGGGGGGTAGGCGCCCTCGGTACCGATCTTCACCTTCTGGCCGGCCTGCGCCGCGCCGGTCATAAAGGTAACGGCCAGAACCGCCGCCAAAACTGAAATAAGCCTCCGCATTTTCGATCTCCTTATACGTTTTCCTGCGGTTGGTAGTGACCCCGAATACCGGGGCCGGTTATTGCAAATGACTCGCCAGGAACTGCCTTAGCCGTTCCGACTTCGGATTCACCAATACGTCCCCGGGGGAACCTTCTTCCTCCAGCCTGCCTTCATGAAGAAACACGACATGGGAGGAAACATCCCGCGCGAAACCCATTTCATGGGTGACGACGATCATCGTCCGCCCCTCTTCGGCCAGTTGGCGCATGACGCGCAACACTTCGCCGACCAGTTCGGGGTCCAGCGACGAGGTCGGCTCGTCGAACAGCATCACGTCGGGCTCCATGGCCAGCGCGCGGGCAATGCCGACGCGCTGCTGCTGGCCACCCGACAGATGCGCCGGGTAATAATCGCTCTTGTCGAGAATGCCGACCTTGTCGAGAATCCGTTTACCCCTGTCGATGGCCTCGGCCTTCGACACTCCCTGCACATGGATCGGCGCCTCGACAACGTTTTCCAGTACCGTCATATGGGACCAGAGATTGAACTGCTGAAACACCATGGCCACGCGCGAACGAATGCGCGCCACCTGTTTATGATCGGCCGGCACGGCCTCGCCCAAACGATTGCGGGTCATGCCGATCAGTTCGCCGCCTACATGGACATGCCCCGAATCGGGCGTTTCCAGCAGGTTGATGCAACGCAGAAAAGTGCTCTTGCCGGACCCGCTGGCGCCGAGCATCGCGATGACGTCGCCCTCATGGGCGGTCAACGACACGCCCTTCAGCACCTCGAGGCTACCGAAACTCTTGTGAACATCGTCGGCTTGCAGCGCGGGGACCACTTCCGGCGCCGGATCGGCTACCGCGCTCATTCGGATTCCCTGTTCATTCATTTATTCCTTCTTGTCGACAAACGGTAGCCGAGAAGCCCCTGCTTTCAAAGCCCAAAATGCACATACGCCATCACGCCTCAAGCAGACTGCCGGCTTTGCGGTGGGCCAGCTTCCCGTCCCCGGCGGTCAGGTCGACGATTTCCGTCATGACCACGCCCTTCATCGCCAGTTCCCCCAATTTCCTGCGGCAAGCAACAATCCCGGACGAAAACGCGGCAATCACATCCGTGCCGTCAAGCGGCATCGGCGCGCACAGGGATGTGGGCAACAGGCCCGGATGCTCGTCGGTAAGCAGCGCCGCCTGCAGATGGGCCCGAGGCCGCGCGCCGGACGTCCCGTAGTGACGGACTGCGAGTTCCCGCCGCGTTCCGGGCGACAGAAACGGCAAGGAAATGCGCTCGACGGTTCGTTTCATGGCTTGACGCCTTCCTGAAGAAAAGTCGGCGCAAAATACGGCCAGCGCAACGCCGCCACAAGAGCGTCAAAGTGGAAAAACTGCGGGCGCGCCAGACAAACAGGAAGGGCTATCGAGAGACTTCTGCGCTACGACCGGCATTCAAACATCTATTGGCAAGGCCCAAGGCTGCTTTATCCTCACGGGCCTCCGTGGCAATCCAGTCCCGGAAAGCGACAATTGGTTGCTCCTTGCACCGGTCCCGCTGGCAGAAAAAATAGTAACCGGTATTTTCCATTGCAACCGTTTCGAAGGGTGTCACCAGACGCCCCGAGTCCAGTTCATCGCGTATCAGAAACAAATCGCCCATGGCTACGCCCAGCCCGCTCAACGCGGCCTGTATGGCCATATCCATGCTTTCGAACGTCTGTCCGCTACGATAATCCACCCTGTCGATCACGCCCGCCGCACCCAGCCATTTTCGCCAATCGGCAAAGTCCGGATAGTTATGCAGCAGAACCTGACCCGCGAGATCACCGGGCCGGGAAAGTTCCGCCCGCATTGCCGGCAAGCATATCGGGGTCAATGCCTCCGGCATGATAAGTTCGGCCGTCAGGTCGGCAGGCATGATGTTTATGGATTCATGGCAGGCAATTCCGGCATCGAAATTCCCTTCGAAGAAGTCCTCCCACGCATCGAAGAAACCCATGTTGAGTTCCAGCCCCGGCTGCTGGTCCCGGAATCTCGCAAGGCGCGGAACCAGCCAGCGCGGCCCGAATGTGTGGGGCGCGGCCACTCTAAGCGGACGCGGCCGGGACGAGACATCGCCGGCCGCCGCGACGATTCGCTCAAAGGATGCTGTTATTTCCGGCAACAGCTTGCGGCCCGCTTCGGTAAGGACCAGCCCGCGGGGCCGCCGCCGGAAGAGGGCCACGCCGAGATGTTCTTCAAGCAACTTCACATGGCGGCTGACGGCTCCGGACGAGACACATAACTCTTCCGCGGCAGCAGAAAAACTTTGGTGGCGTGCCGCGGCTTCAAATGCGCGCAGCGCGTTCAGCGGAGGCAGGCGCATAGCATTTCCTCCAGGCTCAGGTTTTCTTAGCCTAACCCCGATAAAGCTTGGTTTGTAAGCTGTTTTTTTTCTGCCTAATAAGGAAGCCTCCGAAAAATCCAGCCGCACTGGAGGCTTCTATGTTTCATTCAGCACTCGACAAAGAAAACGGCCGTCTATTGTTCCTTGAATGCCGGCAGCGTCCTGGCCATTTACTGGCTCGCTTCCGGCAACTTTTGCAGGAATGGAAACAGCGCCGGCATTTTCGCGGTGAGTTGTGCCGGCTGATGCGAATTTCCCCCCGCCTGGTCGTCGACATCGGCCTGACCGTAGAAGAAGCCTTGCGGGAAATCGAAAAGCCATTCTGGCGGCCTTAAAGGCTTTGACCGTTTCAACGAGTTTGCAAGATATCGACCAATTGGATAGCCTTCCCCGAAAGGCAAGGGAGGCTAAAGCCATGCACGAAAACGAATATACCGACGAATTCGTCGCCAAGCTGGAACTGTTATGGGGCGAGGGATTTCTGTCGCCCGGCGGACCGGGGGAAGTGGAAAAAATCCTTGAAGGAACCGACCTCTCCGGCCTCGACCTGATGGATATCGGCTGCGGGATCGGTGGCGTCGATGTGCTGCTGGCGCGCGAATATGGCGCGAAGTCGGTTACCGGTATCGATATCGAGCAGCCTCTCGTCGAGAAGAGCCGGGCGCGAGCCGAGCGGCTGGGCCTGTCCAACCAATTGACTTTCCAGCTCGTCGAGCCCGGTCCCTTCCCCTTTGCCGACGAAACTTTCGACGCCGTGTTCAGCAAGGATTCCATGATCCATATCCCCGACAAACCGGCATTGTTCGCCGAAGTGCTGCGGGTGCTGCGCCCTGGCGGACTGTTCCTGGCTTCCGACTGGATGCAGAGCGCGGCCGGCCCGGCCTCGCCCGAGATGGCAACCTTCGTCGAGACCTCGGGCCTCAGCTTTGCCATGGGCATCACCGACGACCTGCCGGCGATGCTGACGGAAGCCGGCTTTACCGACATTCGACTGGTCGACCGCAATCCCTGGTATCGCCAGGAAGCCCGCAACGAGATCACCCGCATGCGCGGTGAATTGCGCCAGCCGCTGCTGGAAATCCTTGGCCAGGAAAAAGCCGACCGCTGGATAGCCATGCGCGAGGCGATGATCGCCGCCCTGGACGCCGGCGCCTTCCGCCCGACCCATTTCCGTGCGGTCAGGCCGGGGTGATCAACACCAACTCGCCTGATCGCCCTTGGGCGCGCGCAGCAGTTCCTTGACGTTGGCGTCCAGCACCAGATAGCCGACATTACCGTAGAGCTTCTGCCGGCCCTCGTTGAGGACGAAGCTGGGGCTGCCCTGAACGCTCAACCGCTCCGCCTCCTGATAATCGGCGGCGACCCGGGCGAACGCCGCGCCGGAATGAACCGCCCGGACGATGGGATCGCGGTCGTACCCCAACGCATGGGCAATGTCGCACTGCACATCCCACTGCGCGATATCGCGGCCTTCCCGGAAAAAGGCATGGCGCAAACCCAGCGCCGCATTATCGAGCCAGGACGGGTCCGCGATTTCGACGGCTTTCAGAAACACATGGATGCTCAACGACGTCGCCGGCCGGGCTTCCAGCCATAATCGGGGGTTCAATTCCAGATCGGGGAACTGTTTGGCGACCGCCCCAAGATGACGATTGAACCCTTCATAACCGCCGCGGTCGGCCCATCCCTCGCCGATCTTCGTCGCCGTGTCGCCGAAGATCGAACAGAATCTGGTTTCGATCTCGATCTCGTCGCCATACTGGCGCTTCAATTCATCGACGCGGCGCTGCGCCACATAGGCCCAGACACACAGAATATCCGAGAAATAAATGATTTTGACTGGTTCCATCGTGACTCGCTTCCACCTCGATCGGGCACTGATTTACAGGCTCTTGCGAAACCGGAATTCCACCGTATTGCTGCGGTCCCCCAACTCGCGGGTTACCGGTATTTTTTCGTAACCCAGGGAAGCATATAACGCATGGGATTCGATAAACCTGGTATCGGACCACAGCACCATGCGCACCGCATCCCGGGCGCGGGCGGCAGCCTCGGCCTCGCGCACCAGGGCGCTGGCGATGCCGCGGCGGCGCGCCGACGGCGAGACATTCAGCTTATGCAGCATCCACACGCCCGGCTGATCTTCGGGAAGAATGGCAATACAGCCCACCACCCGGCCATCCAGTTCGGCAACCCAGGCTTCGCCCTCGAGCGCACGATAATAGCCGGCGAAATCCCTTAATTCGGCCAATTCGCCATCGAGATCGAAAACCACGCCCGGATATTGCGTCCAGCATTCCCGGACCAGCGCGATTACCGCGTCGCTATCCGCATCGCCGGCCGCGCGAACATGCTTGGTCACAGCAGCACCCACGCTCCCAGCCCCAGAAAACAGAAGAACCCGACCACGTCTGTAACCGTGGTCAGAAAGACCGCCGAGGCGACGGCCGGGTCCGCGCCCCAATGGTCAAGCGCCAACGGGATCAAGGTGCCCACCAGGCCCGCAACCAGCAAATTCAACATCATTGCCGCGGCCAGAACGCCGCCGATCGCAACGCTGTCGAACCACATCCCGCCGACAATGCCCATGACGATGGCAAACAGAACGCCATTGATGAAACCAACGAGGCTTTCCTTGACCACGGCGCGCAGGGCGCGGCTGGTGGTCAGTTCCCTGGTGGCGAGCGCGCGCACCGTAACAGTCAGGGTTTGCGTTCCCGCGTTCCCGCCCATCGAGGCGACGATCGGCATCAGGATGGCCAGCGCCACCACCTTTTCGATGGCCGCGTCGAACATGGCGATAACGAAGGACGCAAGAATCGCCGTCGCCAGGTTCAGCAGCAGCCAGGAAAAACGCGAGCGCGTGGTGGCGATGACGGCGCTGTAATAGTCGTCCTCACCCATGCCGGCCAGGCGCATCATGTCTTCCTCGTGCTCCTCCTCGATGACGTTGACCACGTCATCGACGGTGATAACACCGACCAGCCGCCCCGTTTCATCCACGACCGGGGCCTCGACCAGCCCATACTGACGAAACAGGAAGGCCACGTCTTCCTGGTCCATGGTTACCGGGATGGGACGGAATTCATCATCCATGATTTCGGTCACCAGCACCGGGCGCTTGGTTCGCAGCATCCGGCTAAGCGACAACATGCCAAGGGGCATTTTGGCCGTATCCACGACAGTCAGATAATAGAAATCGTCCGGTAGTTCGGTATCCGAACGCATGAAATCGATGGTCTCGCCGACGGTCCATACGGCCGATACCGCCACGACCTCGCGCCGCATCAGGCGGCCGGCGCTATCTTCCGGCCAGGCCAGCGCCTCCTCGTAAAGCAGACGCTCGCTATCGGGGATAGCCTCCAGAAGTTCCTTCTGTCCGGCCTCGTCGAGATCCTCGATCAGATCGACGGCATCGTCGGATTCCAGCTCGGTAATGACGGCGGCCAGCTGGCCGGTATTCATCAGCCCGAGAACATCCTCGCGAACCGTTACATCGAGATAGGAAACAACCTCGGCGTCCAGCCTGCTGCCGATAGTCTCGATAACCGCTCCACGGTCGGCGGAACCGAGATGTTCCAACAGGTCGGCAAGGTCGGCGGCATGCAGATCCGCGACCAGCGCGGGGATATCCTCGCGCCGTTCCTCCTGGGCCGCCAGCTTGATGTCGCGAACGAGATCGTCAGTAAGGCCGTAAAACCCCTCAAGCTCGTTATCGCTCTCAGCTCCCGCAACCTCGGTTT
>JAOUMF010000052.1 GCA_029881615.1 Alphaproteobacteria bacterium
CGGCGGACCGAGCGGCCCCGGCGCGGGGAACCCGGGCGGTGGCGGCGGCTCCGGCGGACCGGGTGGGGGTGGTTTCGGCGGTGGCAAAGGACTAGGCGCGGGTGGTGGCGGCGGTTCCGGTGGTGGTCCCGTTGCGGGCGGAGGTGGTCCCGGCGCAGGCGGCGGTGGCGCCACAGGTGGTGATAATGTAATCCACGTAACGGCGGATGGTGTTGCGCTTCCTCCTGGCTCGAAATATGATATTCCAAGTAACTATGTTGAGAATCCACATCGATCAGGAAGTTATGGTGAAATCGTTAACGGCAAATACAAAGAAAAACTTAGGATTGACCCTCCAACGCAGACCGGTATGGCTGGCCCGAATTATTCTCACTATCATAAAAACGGCAAGGGAAAGCATTACAGTCCTAGGCCGGGTGAACCAGATCCGGGATTTTAGAAATGAACACTAAATTTTCTGAACTACCTTGGCATGATGCGGAGCTTTTCGCTGTCATAATTGATCGAAGAAGTCCGGGGGAAAATGATCAGGTTGTTATTAATGTTCGCTGGCCCAATGGCGAACAAGATTCTTTGATTTTCAGTGATTGTTATGCTTTGGAGGCAAAGATGAATTTTGGTGTTATAGCGCCGGAGAGCATCTTAAATGCCTCGTTAGTAAACGAATCGAAAGAATTGACTGAGATAAGAGAGAAGTGGGCGCGGACAGGAATTGATTTGCAGAACCTTAAGTGTTTTGAGATAGAAACAAATTCTACAGCTAGTCTGCTTAGAATTTACTCGCTGAGTTATTCTAAAGTTCGGGGGGGCTTGCCGTAATCGTCAGGCGAATTCCGATGGCACAATATCTACTCAACACTTTCCCACAATAATAACAGATGGTTAGAATTCTACCTCGCGCCGACGGGAGTTCCAGGGGCATATTGGAGTGAACCCCTGGATTGAGACAAATGACGGGGGCTGGCTTGCATTGTTGCATTGTTCCGGCTGACATCCAGCGCCAGGAAACTTTTCCCCATTCCGAGTTCGCCGAAGGGCGCGTCCGCAATCTCGGCCAGGGCTAGCGCCGGCTCGCTTCAACCTCGAAAATACCTCAGTCGAACGGCAATCCCACGTAGTTCTCGGCCAGGGCGCGGGCGCCGGCTTCCGATCCGGTGAAATAGTCCAGTTCGGCCAGTTGGATGCGGCGGGCGAAATCGTCGTTCTGGGGGGCGAGGTGGAGCATTTGCGTCATCCACCAGGAAAACCGCTCGGCCTTCCAGATGCGCGGCAGGCATCGGGCAGTATAGCCATCCAGCCCGGCGCTGTCGCCGGATTTGTAGAAATCGGTCAGCGCCCCGGCCAGCAGCTTGACGTCGGCGGCGGCCAGGTTCATGCCCTTGGCCCCGGTGGGCGGCACGATATGGGCGGAATCGCCGGCCAGGAACAGGCGGCCGTGGCGCATGGTCTCGCAGACGAAGCTGCGCATCGGCGTGATGCCCTTCTGGATCACCGGGCCCTCGGTCACGCGCCAGTCGCCGTCCTGGGTCAGGCGGGTTTGCAGCTCTTCCCAGATGCGGTCGTCGGGCCACAGGTTGATGTCGTCGTCGGGCGGGACCTGAAGATACAGCCGCGTCAGCTCGGGCGAACGCATGCTGTGCAGGGCAAAGCCGTTATCGTGGTTGGAATAGATCAGCTCGTCCGACGAGGGTGCGGCCTGGGCCAGGATGCCCAGCCAGGCATAGGGATAGACGGTCTCGAAATTGGCCAGCCGGTCGGCCGGGATGCTGGGCCGGCAGATGCCGTGGAAGCCGTCGCAGCCACCGATGAAATCGCATTGAATTTCCCGGGGCGCGCCGTCCTTGTCGGTGAAGCGGATTTTCGGGCTGTCGCCCTCGATATCGTGGATCGAGACGTCGGCGGCCTCGAAATGGATCGGCAGGCCGTCCTCCAGGCGCGCGGCCACGAAATCCTTCACGAATTCCTGCTGGCCGTAGACCATGATCGATTTGCCGGTCAGCGCCTTCAGGTCGATGCGGCGGCGCTGTCCGGCGAAGCTGATCTCCAGCCCCTCATGCACCAGCCCCTCGCGGCGCATGCGCGCGCCCAGCCCGACCTCGTCGGTCAGCTCCGCGACCCAATGTTCCATGACGCCGGCGCGGATGCGGGCCTCGATATAGTCGCGGCTGCGCGCCTCGACGATGACGGATTCGATGCCCTGCAATTGAAGCATGCGCGCCAGCAGCAGCCCCGATGGGCCCGCGCCGACAATACCTACCTGGGTTTTCATGGGGTTGTTCGCTTTCCTCTATGCCCGAATGCCCGCTGCCTGCATCTTGACTACACCGAACCTACCTGTTTTCGGGCGCATTTCCGGACCATCTCTAACCCTGCGCCGGCGGCGCGAGAATAGACAGAACCGGATTTATCTTGCACAATCGGAACATCGGGCATGCGACGAATTGACTTGGCCGGATCAACCCGGCTAAGCACGATGCGGGCAGGAGAGTATAATAATGAATACGGTAAATATACCGAATTACAGGCTGTATGGCGAGGGCGGCGCGCAGGCGGACGTGGAGTTCGTGCATTGCGAATCGATCCCCGAACGCAGCGCTCTTCACGATTGGAACATCCGTTCCCATCGCCATGACTCTCTCTACCAATTGCTGTTCATGCACCAGGGCGAGGCGCGAATTCTGCTGGAAGGCGCCGCAAAAAACCTGCGCAGCCCTTGCCTCGTGATGATCCCCCCGATGGTGGTGCATGGCTACGAGTTCCAGCGCGACGTGGACGGCATGGTGATAACCATGGCCGAAAGCGCCGTGGAGCGCATTCTCGCGATGGCGCCGAAACTGGCGCCTCATCTGGCGCGGCCGCATATCATCGAGGACGGCGCGGCGGCGCTGGATTTCCGGGATTTGGCGGCCTTGTTCGACAATATCGCCCGCGAATATTTCTCCGGCGGGGCGGGGCGGGTCTGCGCGCTGCAGAGTTATCTGGGGCTGGCCTTCGTGATGCTGGCGCGCGGCATCGCCCGCGAAAGCGAGCGGCAGCTCAGCATCGCCGACAAGCGCGTCGATCTAGCGCGCGGTTTTCGCGGCCTCGCGGACAGGCATTTCAAGGATCACTGGTCGGTGGCGGCCTACGCCTCGGCGCTGGCGATCACGCCGACCCATCTGAACCGTATTTGCCGAACCGTGCTGGGCCGTTCGGCGCTGGAGGTCATCCATGACAGGGTGCTGCTGGAAGCCAAGCGCAACCTGATATACACCTCGATGACCGTCAAGGAAGTGTCCAACGCCTTGTGTTTTTCGGACCCCGCCTATTTCACCCGGTTTTTCGTCAAGAACGTCGGACAGTCGCCGACCGCCTTTCGCGAGGCCCGGCGTCACGGGGCGCCCGAGGGTGTCCGGCTATGAGGTTCCCCGAAAACATGCTTTTGTAAACCGCGGCTTGTGTGTAATTGTTGCCGCTCACGATCGGCCGTAAGAGTCGTGCCGTAACCCTTGGAGGGAGGATTAGAATGAAATTTCCAAAAATGAAAATCGCTTTGGCGGGCGCCGTAATCGGTGTCGCGACCGCGCTGGCGGCCCCCGCGGTCGCTCAGGAATTCACGCTGAAGCTGCATCATCTGCTGCCGCCGGTATCGTCGGCGCACAAGAATATGCTGGTGCCCTGGGCCGACAAGGTCATGAAGGAATCCGGCGGGCGCATCAAGATCGACATCTATCCGGCCATGCAGCTTGGCGGCAAGCCGCCGCAGCTGATCGATCAGGTGCGCGATGGCATCGTCGATATCGTGTGGACGCTGCCTGGCTATACTCCCGGCCGTTTCACCAAGACCGAGGTTTTCGAACTGCCCTTCATGCACAGGGACACGGTAAGTTCCAACAAGGCGCTGTCGGAATTTGTGGAAAAGCATGGCGACGAATATAGCGACTACAAGGTCGTCGCGATGTTCGTTCATGCCGGTCAGCTGTTCCATTCGATCAAGCCGATCCGGACCGCCGCCGACGTCGAAGGCCAGAAAATCCGTACCCCGACCCGCACGGGTGGCTGGCTGATCGAGGCAATGGGCGCCACGCCAGTTGGCGCGCCGGTGCCGAAAATCCCGGAACTGCTGTCCAAGGGTGTGGTTGATTCGGTATTGATTCCCTTCGAGGTGACGCTGCCGCTCAAGGTCAATGAGCTGGTCGATTATCACACTGTCTTGGGCGGTGATGTCGAGCGCATCAACACCTCGACCTTCATCATTGCGATGAACAAGGACAGCTACGCGAAACTGCCCGCCGATCTGAAGAAGGTTATCGATGACAATTCGGGTATCGCGATTTCCGAATGGCTGGCCAGTGTATGGGATGCGGCCGAAGTTCCCGGCATCGCCAAGGCCAAGGAATCCGGCGAAATCATCACCATGGCCCCGGCCGAGGTTGCCAAGCTGCGGGCGAAAGTCGAACAGCCGGTGATCGACCGCTGGGTCGGCGAGATGAAAGCCAAGGGCGTCGACGGCGCGGCGCTGGTTGCCGAGGCGCGGGCCCTGATCGCCAAACACCGCAAGTAATTGCTGGCCGGCCGGGAAACCGGCCGGTCCAACTCGCTCTTTAAAAGAGAGAGACATGGCCGAGACCGATATTGAACTCGCGCGGCCCGCCGACCCGGTCGGCCGCGCGCTTTTATTTTGCTCCTACGGGCTGGCCGTCGCCGGCGGTTTTCTGATGGCGGCGATAACCGTGATGACGGTGGCCAGCGTTCTGGGGCGTTATCTGTTTTCCGCGCCGATTTCCGGCGATTTTGAGTTGGTGACCATGGGAACCGCCATATCGGTGTTCCTGTTCCTGCCTTACTGTCATTTGCGGCGGGGCAATGTGGTGGTCGATCTGTTCCTCGCCTGGGCGCCGCGCAAGGTCCAGACCTTCTTTGACGGCGTCAGCGGATTGTTGCTGGCGGTCATTGCCGGAACGCTCGCCTGGCGCATGGTGGTAGGCGGTTTTGACATGCATCAGTATAACGAGGTTTCCTATATTCTGGCGCTGCCGATCTGGCCGGTGTTTCCCGTCGCGGTGCTGGCGCTGGGGCTGCTTTCTGCTTCATGCCTTTACACGGCCGCGCGAGATTTTCGCGAGATTACCCGATGAGCAGTTTTGAAATAGCCCTGCTGGGTATCGGCATGCTGCTTGTCCTGCTGGTCATCCGCGTTCCCGTAGCCGTTGCCATGATTACGGTGGGCGTGGGCGGTTATGTTTCGCTAAGCGGCTGGGGGGCATTGCTTAATTACGCGAAGACGTCCGTCTATTACGCTTTTTCCAATTACGATCTGTCGGTCGTGCCGATGTTCCTGCTGATGAGCCAGTTCGCCAGCAAGGCGGGGCTCAGCCGGGCGCTGTTTCAGGCCGCCAACACGTTTCTGGGCCATTGGCGCGGCGGTGTCGCGATGGCGGCGGTAGGCGGCTGCGCGGGCTTCGGGGCGATCTGCGGTTCGTCGCTGGCGACCGCGGCGACCATGGGGCAAGTCGCCCTGCCCGAGTTGAAGCGCTATAATTATTCCGGCGCGCTGGCGACTGGCGCGTTGGCCGCCGGCGGTACGCTGGGCATCCTGATCCCGCCCTCGGTGGTGCTGGTGATTTTCGCTATCGCGGTCGAGGCCAATATCGTCACCATGTTCCAGGCGGCGTTGGTTCCCGGCCTGCTGGCCGCCCTGGGGTATCTGATTGCGATTTCCATCTATGTGCGTTTGAAGCCGGAGGCCGGACCGGTCGGACGCCGCGCGGGAAAAGGCGAACGCATCGCTGCGCTTGTCGAAACCTGGCCGGTCATTCTGATATTCGCGGTCGTTATCGGCGGCATCTATATGGGCGTATTTACCCCGACCGAGGGCGCGGCCTTCGGCGCGTTTGGGACGGCGGTGATCGCCTTCTGGCGCGGCGGGTTGCGGCTGGACGGTTTCCTCGATTGCGTCAAGGGCGCGGCGGTTTCCTCTGGCATGATCTTCATGATCCTGATGGGCGCCGATTTCTTTAATGCCTTTCTGGGTTTTTCGCGAATGCCGCTGGAACTGGCCGACTGGATTGGCGCCAGCGGCCTGGCGCCGATTGCGATCCTGATGTTGATGCTGCTGATCTATCTTCTGCTGGGCTGCGTCATGGATAGCCTGGCGATGATCCTGTTGACCGTGCCGATCTTCTGGCCGGTCATCGCGGGCCTGGATTTCGGCATGCCGGAAGGCGATCTGAAGATGTGGTTCGGCATCATCGTGCTGATCGTGGTCGAGGTCGGGCTGATAACGCCGCCGGTGGGCCTCAACGTTTTCGTTATCAATTCGATGGCGCCGGGCGTGCGGCTGAAGGAAACATTTATCGGCGTGCTGCCCTTCCTGGCGTCGGACGCGATCCGCGTGCTGCTGCTGATTCTGTTCCCGGCCTTCACGCTGTGGCTGCCACATCTATTGAAATAACCGGTGGATAGGATGTTCCGTAACAGTATCGAGATCGCGGTTGAATGGGGCGATTGCGACCCGGCGGGGATTGTCTTCTATCCCAACTATTTCCGCTGGTTCAATCAGGGTGCCCATGCGCTTTTCGGCGCGGCCGGCATGCCGTTCCACAAGATGATCGAGGATCATGGCGTGATCGGCGTACCCATGCTCGATACCCAGGCCAGTTTCAAGGCACCGGCCCGATTTGGCGACGTCGTGATATTGACCAGCCGGATCGCCGAGTGGCGTAACAGATCCCTCGTCATAGCCCATGAAATCAGCAAGGACGGGCAACTGTGCGTCGAGGGTCGGGACATCCGCGCCTGGGTCGCCCAGGACCAAACGGCACCGAACGGCATCCGGGCAGTACCGATCCCCGACGATGTGAAGCGGCGCTTCCAGGATGGAGCGTAAGCGGGGGAATGGCTGGATTACAATGCCGGCCCGGTATATCATTGGGCGCGCGATATCATGGTATCAAGGGACTGGGTGAGCCCCGCCCGTTCTGGTAATATGTTGTCATGCCCTTGCTAGCGTCACATAGCCCTTTTCTGGTTGCAGCGTCGATCCTGGTAGCCATTCTGGCTTCTTTTACCGGATTGCGTATCGCCAGTGGTCTGCGCGCGCTGCCTCCACCGGCCAGAAAGCGCGAGATCGCCAAGGCGGCCGTCGCGCTGGGCGGTGGCATCTGGGCCATGCATTTCATCGCAATGCTGTCGATGCATCTGTCGCCGGAACTGACTTACGGCGCCCTTGCCACGCTCGGTTCAATTCTTGTCGCCATCCTGATTACCGGTCAGGGGCTGCTGATTTTGCATTGCAGCGAGCGCACGGCCGGCAAGATCGGGCTGGCGGGTGTGTTGATGGGGCTTGGCATCGTCTCCATGCATTATCTCGGCATGGCGGCCATTGGCGGCAAGACGGTGACATACGAGGTTGCCGGTTTTTTCATCTCTTCGGGCATCGCCATCGGTGCATCGGTCTGTGCGCTGTGGCTGGCCTACAAGCAGCGTACGCTGCGGCAGATCGCGATCGGTGGGGTGTTGCTGGGGATCGCCATTTCGGCCATGCATTACACGGCCATGGCCTATACCAACTTTATCGATGCGCCTATGGCCGCGCCGATCGGCGACCCGATCCTGTCTTCGGGAAACCTGGCGCTGCTGGTAGCCGTGGCCGCCTTCCTGATTTGCGGCTTCTTTCTGTTGACGGCCATCCCGATGGCTCCGGCGGACTCGCAGGTGGCGGCAACTGAAATCCGGGACATGCCCTTGGAAACAGTCAATCTGCCCACCGGTTCGTCGCGCTTGCCATACCAGCATAACAACGCGGTGCATTTTATCGCGATCGAGGATGTCGCGGCGATCCAGGCCGACGGCCATTACACCCGCCTTTATAACGGCAAGGAGGAACTGTTCTGCCCCTGGCCGATTTCGCGGGTGGAAGAGGCGTTGAAGGGAAGGGTCGGATTCTTGCGGACCCATCGCAGTTATCTGGTCAACATCCGGCATGTAAAGGGCTTCCAGCGTAACGGCGACAAGGCTTTCTGCCTGATTGGCACGGACACCGACCGGGCGGGCAGCATTCCGGTCAGCCGGTCGCGTATCGGCGAGGTCCGCGAGGCCCTGGAACTGGCCTGATCCGGTTCCGCATTTCGTGCGGCCAGACCGCATTTCGTGAAATTGGGAAGCAGTCCGTTCGTACCCGCTTAGCGGGTTGGGCGCGCGCAATCTAACTTCGCTGGCAAGATCGAAAATGATCGCCAGTGGAGGAAATGGAATGATACCCGGACAATTCGAATACCATCGGCCGACTACGTTGGCCGATGCGGTGGGGCTGCTCGCCAGCCTGGGCGAGGAAGCTCGCGTGGTGGCTGGCGGTCACAGCCTGATCCCCATGATGAAGATGCGTATGGCACAGCCGGATCATCTCGTCGATCTGCAGGATATTTCCGAACTGAAATACATCCTGGAAGACGGCGGCGACCTGGTCATCGGCGCGATGACGACCCAGGCGGAAGTGATCGCTTCGGATCTGCTGGCGCAAAAATGTCCGATTCTGGCCGAAGCCGCGCTGCAGATCGCCGATCCGCAGATACGTTATGTGGGCACGTTGGGCGGCAATGTCGCGAACGGCGATCCCGGCAATGACATGCCAGCCATCATGCAGGCGCTGGACGC
>JAOUMF010000653.1 GCA_029881615.1 Alphaproteobacteria bacterium
CAAAAACGCGTGACGGAATGGAGTCCTGAAAACCCCTGGCCCTTTGATCCGCGCGGCAAGGGCGGCGACTAATGGTCGGCGGCCCGCAAATCGGTATGCTGCCAGACGGCAAGCGGTTGCATCTGCAATACGGGCCGACTGACCTGATTATCGAAGCCGATGGGGAAAAGGACGAGATCGCCGCGGCCTATCGGCAGGCAATGGCCCGGTTTCGTACCATATTGCCTGAACTTGTCGGCGAATTGCCCCTGCTTCGTCAGCCCCTGGCCGAAGAAAAAACCGCAGAAACCTTTCGCTGGAATACTGCGCGGCGCATGGCCGAGGCCGTCCGGCGACACCGCGGCGTATTTGTGACCCCAATGGCCGGGGTGGCCGGCGCCGTGGCCGATGAAGTGTTGACGGCGATGACCGCGGGGAGGCGGCTGCAACGCGCTTATGCCAACAATGGTGGCGACATCGCGCTGCAACTCTCTGATGATGCCGAATTCACGGTAGGGCTGAGCAGCCATCCGGAAACGCCCGAGCCAATAGGCCGGTTTACGATCACCGGGGACTTGCCGGTGCGCGGAATCGCCACCAGCGGCAGACATGGACGCAGCTTCAGCCTCGGCATAGCAGATGCGGTAACGGTGCTGGCGCGCAATGCCGCCGCCGCGGATGTTGCCGCCACGCTGATCGCCAACAAGGTAAATATCGATCACCCCGCAATTGAACGCCAGCCGGCCGAGACACTGGATCCGGACAGCGATCTTGGCAAGCTGCCGGTGACTGTCGCCGTCGGGTTGCTGGACGATGCATCCCGCAATTCGGCCCTGGATGCGGGGCTGGCCTGCGCGGAGGCCATGCGGGAAGCGGGCCTGATCCATGGCGCCGTGTTGACGCTTGACGGAATATACCGGATAGCGGGGCCGGGGCTTGCGAAAGCCCTGCAAGGCGCGGCATAACCAGAGTCAAAGGGGAACATATGGTTGAAATAAAGATCCGAAAATTCCACACGCTCATTGACGAGACCTGGCATGAAGGTGGCCCCGTAACCGATACCCCCATCCGCGCGGCCGCCGTTCTGGCAGTCGTCGAGAATCCTTATGCGGGTCGCTACGAGCCGGATATCACCCCGATGATGGAAGCCCTGAAACCACTGGGCCTGGAAATGTCGAAACGGTTGATCGATGTGCTGGGCGGCAACCCGGCTGCCATCGAGTCCTACGGCAAGGGGGCCATCGTCGGCGAGGCCGGCGAACTGGAACATTGCGCGCTGTGGCATGTACCCGGCGGCTATGCGATGCGCGAATTGCTGGGTGACGCGGCGGCCATAGTGCCATCGGCGGTGAAGGTCGGTGGCATGGGCGCACGGCTGGACGTGCCGCTCGGCCATATCAATGCCGCCTATGTGCGCAGTCACTTCAGCGCCATGGAAGTGGGCGTCAACGATGCACCGCGCGCCAACGAGATCGCCTTCGCCCTGGCCATGACCACGGGTGGACGCATTCACGAACGGGTTGGCGGTCTCAGGGTAGATGAAATCACCGGAAAAGACGGGTTGCGCTAGGGCACGCTCTGCTTTTCAATAAGACAAAGTCTAAATGACATATAATTCAGGGAGCAAATAACATGAACACGAGACGCAGATTTCTTACCGCCGTCGCCGCGGTCATAACAGCTTCGGGCTTCGCGACAGGCGTGCGCGCGGAGGAGACCATCAAGATCGGCGAGATCAACAGCTATTCGCGCCTGCCTGCCTTCACCCAGCCCTACAAGAATGGCTGGCAATTGGCTGTCGAGGAGATCAATAGCGCCGGCGGCGTTCTGGGCCGGCAGATCGAAGTTATCTCGCGCGACGACGCCGGCAAGCCGGGCGACGCCGTGAAGATCGCCGAGGAAATGGTCAGCCGCGACGAAGTCGTCATGCTGGCCGGCACCTTCTTCTCGCATATCGGCCTCGCGGTCACCGATTTCGCGGCTCAAAACAAGGTGATGTTCATGGCGGCCGAGCCTCTGTCGGATGCCGTCACCTGGGCCAAGGGAAACCATTACACCTTCCGCCTGCGCCCCAACACGACCATGCAGGCGGCCATGCTGGCCGAAGAGGCGTCGAAACTTGGCCTCAAGCGCTGGGCGACCATCGCGCCGAACTACAAATATGGTCAGGATGGCGTCGCCGCCTTCAAGGCGGAACTTTTGAAACGCCAACCCGACGCGGAATTCGTGGCGGAACAGTGGCCCGCCTTCGGCAAGATCGATGCC
>JAOUMF010000053.1 GCA_029881615.1 Alphaproteobacteria bacterium
ACCTGATCGCCGATCTGGAGGCCGGACTGGAGAGAATGGGAAAGGCCGCGAAATGACGGCAAGCGAAATCACCGCCGCGATTCAGTTCAACGCCGACGGGCTGGTGCCCGCCATCGCCCAGCAACATGACAGCGGCGAGGTGTTGATGATGGCCTGGATGAACGCGGAATCGGTCGCCGAGACGCTGGCCACGGGCCGCGTCTGCTACTGGTCGCGCTCGCGAGGCAAACTATGGCGCAAGGGCGAAAGCTCGGGACATGAGCAGCATCTAAGAGAGATGCGCGTCGATTGCGACGCCGACACGCTATTGCTGCTGGTCGACCAGACCGGCCCAGCCTGCCACACCAACCGCCGAAACTGCTTCTACCGGGCGGTGCGCGACGGTGAGTTGGTAACGATTGCCGAGCCGGTGGCTTAGGAAAATGCGCGAGGCGTTAAAGCCTCATCCGAACTCGCGATGCATGGCGGCGACGGGCGTCGAAGCGGAAGCTGCGCGTCCCGGCTCCGATAGCCTGCTATTACGCTTTATCGTGACCGGCGTGATCGCCGATCTGTTTTTGCCGCCCGCGACCGCGACCGAACGTACCGACGAACTCTGGCGCCACACCTGCTTCGAGGCGTTCGTCCGCGCTGGGCCGGGCACTGCCTATTACGAGTTCAACTTTGCGCCTTCAACGCAGTGGGCGGCGTATCGTTTCGACGGCTATCGATGCGGAATGAGTGTTGCAAGCACCATGGGCGCGCCCCGTATCGAGGTGCGGTCGGACGGCGGGTCTTACGAATTGCAGGCCTCGCTGGCGCTCGACCACCTGCCCGACCTCCCTCGCGATGCCGCATGGCGGCTGGGCCTGTCGGCGGTGATTGAGGAGGCGGATGGCAACATCTCCTACTGGGCCCTCGCCCATCCGCCCGGCAAGCCGGATTTTCATCATTCCGATTGCTTTACGCTCGAACTTCCATCAGCTTGACGACCATGAAATTTGGCATCGATCGACTTCTTTCCGAACCCGCCCTGCGCGCGCCGCTCCACGGCAAGCGCGTGGCGTTGCTGGCCCATCCCGCTTCGGTCACGGAAGACCTGACGCATTCTCTCGACGCACTGGGCGCATGCGATGACATCAAGCTCTCGGCCGCCTTCGGCCCGCAACACGGTCTGCGCGGCGACAAGCAGGACAACATGGTCGAGTCATCCGACTTCGACGACCCCGTGCATGGCATTCCGGTGTTCAGCCTCTATGGCGAGGTGCGGCGGCCGACCGATGCGATGATGGACAGTTTCGACGTTCTGCTGGTCGATCTGCAGGATCTGGGCTGCCGCATCTATACCTTCGTCACCACCCTGCGATACGTGCTGGAGGCGGCGGCAACCCACGGCAAGGCGGTCTGGGTGCTGGACCGCCCCAATCCCGCCGGCCGGCCGGTGGAGGGCCTGCGGCTGCGCGCGGGCTGGGAGAGCTTCGTCGGCGCCGGCCCGCTGCCCATGCGCCACGGGCTGACGCTGGGCGAGTTGGGGCTCTGGTTTATAGAAACCCTGAAGCTGGACGTGGAATACCGCATCATCGAAATGCACGGCTGGCAGCCGGACACGGCGCCGGGTTACGGCTGGCCACTGGGCGAGCGCATCTGGGTCAATCCCAGCCCCAACGCCCCGAACCTGACCATGGCGCGCGCCTATGCCGGGACCGTGATGCTGGAGGGCGCGACCCTGTCTGAAGGGCGCGGCACGACCCGGCCGCTGGAACTGTTCGGCGCGCCCGATATTGATGCGCGGCGAGTGATCGCGGAAATGCGGGCCCTGGCGCCGGCATGGCTGCGCGGCTGCATCCTGCGAGACTGCTGGTTCGAGCCCACCTTCCACAAGCATGTGGGCGAACTATGCAACGGCGTGCAGATCCATTGCGAGGGCACGGCCTACGAGCACGACGCGTTCCGCCCCTGGCGGCTGCAGACGCTGGCCTTCAAGGCGATCCGACGTCTGTATCCGGACTACCCGCTGTGGCGGGACTTCCCTTACGAATACGAGGAAGGCAAGCTGGCCATCGACGTCATCAACGGCGGCCCGGGCTTACGCGAATGGGTGGATAACGCGGCCGCAACGCCCGCGGACCTGGACGCGCTGGCCACCCCGGACGAGGAGTCGTGGACCTCGGAGCGCAAGGCGTATCTGCGGTATTAGGGGCATTTCAGTTATGAAAAAATACGCTCCCATCGACGTTGACGGCAATGATCTGCAAATTGGCGACTGGGTGCGTGTACTGGCGGTGCCGCTATCGATCCGCGGCATGCCGGACGAGTCGATAGACGCGTTTTGCAGAGCCGTGGGCAACACGCTTCAGATCGAGGCATTCGATAACACAGGCTGCATGGAGCTCGATATGTGGCCGAAAGTCAGTACGGACACCATCTGGCTGGAGCCATATTGCGTCAAGAGATCCCGCAGATACAAGAAACTGAGCAAAGCCTTTCAACGCACCCTTGAACTGAAGAACGCCCCTCTTCCGCCGAGCTACGAGGTCAGTTTCGACCTGCGTCTGAAGGAGGGTGCGGATTTGGAGGCGTTTGGCCACGAAATCCTGGCGTTCGGATATGGCGGCGGCTTTTCGAGTTGGCCTGACGACAGGCGGATCAAGGGATCGGTCCATGCCGACAAATCGGACCCCGATGCCATCGGGATGCTGAACGACGCCCGTCGTTTCATCGCGGAATCGGACCAGGTCAGCACCCGAAATATGGGTGAGATCGCCGAAACCGGCGGCGACTGAGTTGAACGAATTCTGGACTGCCTCCGTAAACCCACATGCAACGGAGACGCGATGCAGGCGTTTCAAAGTATGAACTCACGCCTGTGTTCGCCCAAACCACCCCGCCCCGATTGACGAAATCGTCTTGCCATGCCTAAGTCTTTTGCCATGAGGTTCCTGCGATTCACATGCGGCGTCGCCGCTCTGCTGGCCGTTCTATTCGGGAACGCGCACGCTGACAGTTCGCAACCGTTGACCGTTTTTGCCGCCGCCAGCACAGCGGGGACCCTGGAAGAAGTGGCCAGTCTGTACGAAGCCGCCGGGCATGCCCGGTTCAGGGCCGTCTACGCGAGTTCGGGCGTACTGGCCCGCCAGATTGCCAACGGGGCGCCGGCAGACCTCTATCTTTCGGCCAACGCGACCTGGATGGACTGGCTGGCCGAGCGCGGCGCCGTGGACGGTGATCCCATCCCCCTGCTCGGCAACCGCCTGGTGCTGATACAGGCCGTGGGGACATCACCCCTGTCGCTGGACGACACCCTTCCCGCGGCACTTGCAAACGGCCGCCTGGCAATGGGCGATCCGGACCATGTTCCTGCCGGAATCTATGCCAGGCAGGCGTTGGAATCCATGGGGTTGTGGCCCGCCTTGTCGCCGCTGGCCGTGCGAATGAAGGATGTGCGGGCCGCGCTCCTGCTGGTGCAACGGGGCGAAGCCGCGGCGGGAATCGTCTATGAAAGCGATGCGCTGGGCGATGAACGACTGCAGGTCGCGGCCACATTCCCCGACGGCAGCCACGATCCGATCCGCTACAGCGTGGCCGTCATGAAGGAAGGAAACCGCGATGCCGCCCGGCGCCTGCTCGATTTCCTGCGTAGGCCGGAAAGCGCCGAGGTTTTCCGCCGCCACGGCTTCGGTCTGGAATAGAGTCCATGGATTGGCTCACACCCCTTGAAATCGAAGCGTTGGGCCTCAGCTTGCGGGTCGCGGTAGTCGGCGTGCTCTGCTCCCTGCCCTTCGGACTGGCGGCGGCCTGGCTGCTGGCTCGCCGCGACTTTCCGGGCAAGTCGCTGGTGGACGGGATCATCCATCTGCCGCTGGTGGTACCGCCTGTCGTGGTCGGTTACCTGCTGCTGGTGGCGCTGGGGAGGCGCGGGCCGATCGGCGGCTGGCTGTATGACAGTTTTGGCGTCACCATCGCCTTCACCTGGAAGGGTGCCGCAATCGCGGCCGCAGTTATGGCCTTCCCGCTGATGGTGCGCGCCATGCGGCTATCGCTGGAATCGGTCGACCGGCGCCTGGAGGCCGCGGCGCGCACGCTGGGCGCGGGGCGGGCCAGGGTGTTCGCGACAATCACGCTGCCGCTGATGGCGCCGGGAATCCTGGCCGGCGTCGTGCTGGCCTTTGCCCGGGCACTGGGCGAGTTCGGCGCGACGATCACCTTCGTGTCCAACATTCCCGGCGAAACCCGCACCCTGCCCATCGCGCTCTATGCCCTGACACAGACACCGGACGGCGAAGCCGCGGCGGCGCGGCTGGCGGTGATTTCGGTTATGCTGGCCCTGGCGGCGATCATCGCCTCGGAGTGGATTGCCCGGCGCATGGCGCGGCGGCTGGAGGGTGGGACATGATCCAGGTCGATGTCCGCCGCAAGATGGGGGATTTCACCCTTCAGGCCGCTTTCAACAGCCCGCCGGGGGGCATCACCGCCCTGTTTGGTCGGTCGGGCGCCGGCAAGACCGCGCTGATCAACCTGCTGGCCGGGCTGGACCGCCCCGACGAAGGCCGCATCGTGGTGGACGGCGTGGTGCTGTTCGATTCCGATGCCGGTATCGACCTGCCACCCGAACAGCGCCGGTTGGGCTATGTCTTCCAGGAAGGCCGCCTGTTCCCCCATATGTCGGTGCGCCGCAACCTGGCCTATGGCATGAAGGGCAAGGACGGCGCGGCGGATTTCGACCGTATTGTTGCGTTGCTGGATATCGGCGCCTTGCTGGACCGCACACCCCGCGCCCTTTCGGGCGGCGAAAAACAGCGTGTGGCCATCGGCCGCGCGCTTTTGGCCAGCCCCCGACTGGTGCTGATGGACGAACCGTTGGCTGCTCTCGATATGGGTCTGAAAGCCGAGATTCTGCCCTATATCGAACGGCTGCGCGACGAGTTGGCCATCCCGATCGTCTATGTCAGCCATGCCATGGAGGAAATCGTCCGCCTGGCCGATACGCTGGTCATCATGTCCGATGGCAAGGTTGCCGCCGTCGGACCGGTGGATGAATTGATGAGTCGCCTGGATTTGCGCCCGCTGACCGGTCGCTACGAGGCCGGCGCGGTGCTGACCGTAACGGTCGAGGGGCATGACCTTAATCGAGCCGTCACGAGTCTCTCTTTTGCCGGCATGACGATGCTGGTTCCCCATGCCGATATTCCGGTCGGCGAGGAACTGCGCATCCGTGTTCGAGCGCGAGACGTATCGCTGGCCCTGACCGCGCCCACGGATATCAGTATCCTGAACATCTTCCCCGGCCGTGTCATGGAGATCAGCGACCGCAAGGATGGCCAGATGGACGTTATCGTCGATGTCGGGGCAAAAATCTGGGCCCGCGTCACACGCCTGGCGGTAACCCGCCTGGCGCTGGTGCCTGGCATGGAAATCCATGCCCTGGTCAAGGCAGTGGCCATAGATCGGCAGAGTTTTGGCCGAAGGATAAAGCCGCGGTAGCTTAAGGAATACTCATGCAACCCACCTGGCCAAGGGTAAGCATTTCTAAACGCCTGCCACCATATAATCACCGCTTGCCATTACTGAACGATATATCATGAACGTTAACGTCCCGACCGCTCCGGCGGAAGTATCCGCGATCGGCGTACATAATTGGGTGCGTCTGATAGCATGGCAACACCGCTATCTGGTTGCGATCATCATCGCATATGGCGGGTCCGCGCTGGCCACCGCGAGCTTCCATGACAACGTCCCGGTACAATTGCTTCTTGGAAACATCGTACTCATCTCGGCTGTTGGCATCGCGGGGATTTATGGCCTTGCCTGGTTCAGGCCGGGCTGGCTGGCACGCATCCTCCCCCCCGACGAACGGAATAACGGTCTACCGTCGCAGCGCCTTTTGCATGGACTATTCACAATTGTCCTGTTTCCCTTGTTTTTCGCCTCGTTTTCGGCGTTCAAAACAATGATTCCGATGATAAGTCCGTTTCGTTGGGACGGCGTCTTTGCCGCATGGGATGCCGCGCTACATGGCGGTATCGATCCGTGGCGCCTGTTGCAGCCTGTTCTTGGGCACCCAGTGATTACCGTTGCGGTGGATTGGGTTTACGGTTTTTGGTTTCTCGTCGTGTTTGGCACATTTCTCTGGCAGGCCTTTAGTTTCACGAACCCGGAAAGAAGGATGCGGTTCCTTTTGAGCTTCGTGCTGAGCTGGATCCTTATCGGCAGCGTCGCCGCCATTTTGTTGTCCTCGGCCGGGCCAGTTTATCTTGCGCTATTGACGGGCGAAGAAACAGGATATGCCGACCTTCTGTCTTACCTGCAATTTGTCGATAGCCACTACTCGATACTGGCGATAGATGCGCAAGAGATGTTGTGGAACACCTATTTGTCCGGAGAGCCACAACTGGGCCATGGTATTTCGGCCATGCCTAGCATGCATGTTGCGGCGGCGGTTCTCACTACCCTGCTAGCCTGGCGCGCGGGAAACCCGGCCAGGATCGGTACGGTCCTTTTCGTCACCGCCATTTTCCTGGGCTCCATACATCTTGGTTGGCATTACGCCATAGACGGCTATTTTGCCGCTGTCATGGCATTTGCGATCTGGAAAATGACAGGCATTCTTGCACGGCACTCACTGTTGTCCGATCGCTAACCCTCCTGCATCTCCCGATGCCTCGGGCTCCACACTACACTAAAGATATATTACACAGCAATTATGGTGTGATGAATAGCCATAAAGCCATTCTCGTGACCACAAGGTATGGCACCCGATATCTTGAAGTACCGCTAATTGAATGCGACATCCCGCCGCAGTTAAGCATCGGAAATATAATAAGAAATTATCAGGAATTGATCTAGATCAATGTTGAGCTACGGAAGGCACGGTACAAACAAATCCTCTAACCCTCTCTTACCCGCCAAAACTGACCGGGGAACGGCTCAAGCTGTTCCCCGGCATTTTTTTGAAAAGCCGGTCAAAATTCCCAGAAAAGTTGGCGTTCGGTCTGCTGTTAGGCACATCCCTGACAGGGCTGTCTCACACGGTTAGTCTCACCGCGGAATCTGATTCCACAGCAATCAAAACCTTATCCCGAAGCGGCCAGGTTAAGTCATGGCGAAGAGCCTGAATATTCCTTCGGCTACTCCGCAGCTTCCTCGTATGATTCCATTGGCGGGCAGCTGCAGACCAGATGACGGTCACCGTAAACATTGTCAACGCGACCGACCGGCGGCCAGTACTTGTCTTCACGCAATGTATGCAGCGGGAAATAGGCCTCTTCCTTGGAATAAGGATGCGGCCAGTCGCCCCGCAGCAACAAATGATGCGTATGGGGCGCGTTGTGCAGCAGGTTGTTTTCCTTTTCGGCCTTGCCGGATTCAACATCCGCGATTTCCTGCCTGATCGAAATCAGCGCATCGCACAAACGGTCCAGTTCCCGCTTGGCCTCGCTCTCCGTCGGCTCGATCATCAGCGTATCGGGTACCGGGAACGACATGGTCGGCGCGTGAAAACCGTAATCCACCAGCCGCTTCGCCACATCTTCCACGGTAATGCCGCTGCTTTCCTTCAATGGCCGGAAATCAACGATGCATTCATGGGCGACAAGGCCGTTCTTGCCGGTATAGAGGATCGGATAATGCTCGGACAGGCGACGGGCGATATAATTGGCGTTCAACACCGCAACCTGCGTGGACCGGCGAAGTCCCTCGTCGCCCAGCAAGCGAATATAGGTCCAGCTGATCGGCAGGATGCTGGCCGAGCCCCAGGGCGCCGCGGAAACCGCGCCCACCGTCTCGCCACCGCGCGCCGCCGGGTTGACACCCTCGACCATTGGATGATCGGGAAGGAAGGGCGCCAGGTGCCCCATCACGCCGATCGGCCCCATACCCGGCCCGCCGCCGCCATGGGGGATGGCGAAAGTCTTGTGCAGATTCATATGCATGACATCAGCGCCGATCCGACCCGGGCGGCTGATTCCGACCAGTGCGTTCAGGTTGGCGCCGTCCATGTAAACCTGTCCGCCATTTTCATGCACGATCTTGCAGATATCGACGATGGATTCCTCGTAGACACCGTGGGTCGAGGGGTAGGTGACCATCAATGCGGCCAGGTTGGCGGCATGTTCAGCCGCCTTGGCCTTCAAATCACCGACATCGATATTACCCAACTCGTCCGTCTTCACGACCACCACGCGCATACCCGCCATATTGGCGCTGGCCGGGTTGGTACCGTGGGCCGAGGCCGGGATCAGGCAGACATTCCGATGCCCCTCGCCACGGTTTTCGTGATATTTGCGGATCACCAATAGTCCCGCATATTCGCCCTGGCTGCCCGCGTTGGGCTGCAACGACACGGCGGCAAAGCCGGTGATGGTGCAGAGCATCTGCTGCAGTTCCTCGAACAGCTGCTGATAACCCTGCGTCTGGTCCAGCGGCGCGAAAGGATGCATATGGGAAAACTGGCGCCAGCTCACCGGAAGCATTTCGGTGGTTGCATTCAGTTTCATGGTGCATGAACCCAGCGGGATCATGGCACGGTCAAGTGCCACATCCTTGGCCGACAGCCAGCGCAGGTAACGCAGCATCTCGGTTTCGGAGTGATAAAGATCAAAGGTGGGATGGGTAAGAAACGTGCTGGTGCGACGTAATTTGGCC
>JAOUMF010000654.1 GCA_029881615.1 Alphaproteobacteria bacterium
GCCAAGCTACAGGCGCTATTGGTGGATAGCTGGTATGACGCCTATCTGGGCGTGGTAGCGCTTGTGCGCGTGCGCGAGGGTGTCCTGAAAAAAGGCATGAAAATCCGCATGCTCTCTACCGGCGCCGCGCACCCGGTCGATCGCGTCGGCGTCTTCACGCCAAAGGGCCTGATGGTCGACGAGCTTGGCCCGGGCGAGATCGGCTTCATCACCGCCGCCATCAAGTCGGTCGCCGACTGCAAGGTGGGTGACACGCTGACCGACGACCGCAATCCGTCGAGCGAAGCGCTGCCCGGTTTCAAACCGTCGGTGCCGGTGGTGTTCTGCGGGCTGTTCCCGGTCGATGCGAGCGATTACGAGGCCTTGCGCGACAGTCTCGCCAGACTGGCGCTCAACGATTCCAGCCTGCATTACGAACCGGAAAGTTCGGCCGCGCTTGGCTTCGGCTATCGCTGTGGCTGTCTGGGCCTTCTGCATCTGGAAATCGTTCAGGAACGGCTGGAACGGGAATTCGACCTGGACCTGATCACCACGGCACCGTCGGTGGTCTACCGCATCCATATGCGGAATGGGTCGGTAATGGAGCTCCATAACCCGGCGGACTATCCCGATGTGGTGAAGATCGACCATATCGAGGAGCCCTGGATCAAGGCCACCATCATGGTACCCGATGATTATCTGGGCCAGGTGCTGACGCTATGTACAGAGCGCCGGGGCGAGCAAGTGGACCTGACCTATGTTGGCGGACGCGCCATGGCGGTCTATCACCTGCCGCTGAACGAAGTGGTGTTCGACTTCTATGACCGGCTGAAATCGGTTAGCCGCGGTTATGCCAGTTTTGACTACCAGATAGCGGAATACCGGCCGGGCAATCTGGTCAAACTGTCGGTTCTGGTGAACGGCGATCCGGTGGATGCGCTATCGATCGTTGTTCATAACGACAAGGCGGAAAGCCGGGGCCGGGCGCTGTGCAAGCGCCTGAAAGACCTTATCCCGCGCCAGATGTTCAAGGTGGCGATCCAGGCCGCGATCGGCGGAAAAGTCATCGCGCGCGAAAGCGTCAACGCACTGCGCAAGGATGTCACCGCGAAATGCTATGGCGGTGACATCACGCGCAAGCGCAAGCTTCTGGAAAAGCAGAAAAAAGGCAAAAAACGCATGCGGCAATTCGGCAAGGTCGAAATCCCGCAATCTGCCTTCCTGCAAGCCCTGAAAATGGACGACAGTTAACCGCCGCCGGTTTACGACATGTGACCTCCCTGATGGATAATGCCGGCTCGCGCGCGACTTCGCGCGCTAAACAGAAATATTATGCCGAGCAAGAATGCCACCGCGGCCACGGCGATCATGCCTTGCCAGGCCGGCGCCCTGAGAGCTGGCACCACATATTTATCCCATATATCAGGCAAACCCAGGGTCCGCTGCACAAGAACCTGAAACTGACCAAGGCTGTACCCGTCGAACTTGAGCCATACGACCCCGGCGGGGTCGGTAAGCGGCGGCCCATCGACGACCATGATACCCATCAAGCCAGCCATCATTATCCCCAGCAGGATAAAACCCCAGCCAATAATCTTAAATATGCCGGTCATTATTCGACCTCCGATTCATTTTTTTAGCCTTTCCCTAGCCGCCGTCAGAGTACCACGGAGCGCCAGTCGGTAACAACTTTGTCCAAATTCGCCGCAACCCGCTTGCAAGAGGCGCAACTGTCCGCTAATTTCCGCGCCGCGATCAAACGACCCCTGCGGAGGGGTGGCCGAGTGGCTTAAGGCGCACGCTTGGAAAGCGTGTATGCGGGAAACCGTATCGTGGGTTCGAATCCCACTCCCTCCGCCAACTTTTCTGAAATATCTAAACATTTTAATACGTTAGCTTTTGAAAGGGCAACGTACCCACAAACCTGTCCACAAATAACTCCAGCTAACGACGCGCCTATTGATCCGGTCACGCCTGACACAATGAAGGGGAGTTAAAATATGGCAGACAACATTTACACCGGACGCTTTTCGGTCAAGCAGGTGGAATCTGTGCTGGACGCCGCAGCACCCATCCCAGAAGAGCCGCTGGAAATCTTGGGCGCGGATGGCAAAGCCTCGCTGGTGCCGCGGGCAGAGGTCGTCGTAAAACGCCTAGAGTGGCTGGACGCCGTTATCCAGATGAACCTGCGCCACGACAACGATTTGCCGCCGTCAGCTTTGGCCAAAAGTGCTCACGCGATTTCCGCCGCCGCAAA
>JAOUMF010000655.1 GCA_029881615.1 Alphaproteobacteria bacterium
CCGGATCGACGGTGTGGCAGGCCTGACATTTGCGGAACAGCCGGGCGCCCCGGCCGCCTTCATCATTCCCCGTCCCAACGGCCGTTTCCGACAACTCGCCGCCCAACGGGCTGCCATATTCAACATCCCAGATGCGGACGATTCCATCGGCGCCGGCCGACAACAGCAAGCGATCATCCGGTGTAAATGCGAGCGACCAGACCGGTCCCAGGTGCCCCTGTATGGTATGAACCAGTTTACCACTGGCCAGATGCCAGATCCGTACCCTCTTATCGATTCCGCCAGAAGCGACGAGTTTTCCGTTCGCGGAAATGGCCAAGCCAATAATCGGCCCCTCATGGCCGGACCAGTTAGCCAGCTCCTGGCCGGTATCCATATCCCAAAGACGAACAGTTTCATCCACGCTGGCAGAGACGGCATGGCGACCATCGGGTGTAAATGAGAGACTGTTAACGGCAAAGTCATGCCCGGAAATCGTCAACAGCAACATACCGTCGGCGACATTCCACAAATTCATGCTTGAATCGTGAGCGCCGGATAACAATCGCTCTCCGTCTGGTGAAAATGCCACGGCGTTGAAATTTGTACTCCGCCCCCCCAAGATCCGCAGCGTCTCGCCCGTATCGACATCCCATAAACGGATAGTGCGATCCCAGGCGGCCGATGCGGCCATCCTGCCATCGGGCGACACCGCCACGGCAGCGACTTTACCTTTATGACCGGTATAAGTCCGGATTGCAGCGCCATTTTCCAAGGACCAGAGGATCATCGACCCATCGTCGGCACCGGAGATTGCGTGGTTACCATCAGGCAAAAAGGCAACCGCGTTGACGCCGGCCTGATGCCCTTCGAAACGGCCTTCCCTGCGGCCATCGGGAAGGTGCCAGTACATGACGGAATAGTCGAAACTGGCGGTGAGCGCATACTGGCCATCGGGCGAAACAGCCACGCCCTTAACGAAGCCGCCATGGCCAACCAAATCGGCTTGCGCACCTGGTGCGAACGCAAGCAACATCGCGAATGCATTAATTTTCCAAAACCTCAAAACCAGCCCTCTTTTGCCCCGGTTCATGGGTCGGAAACACGCAAACGCGGAAGAAGCCTGCGCCCCTTCCGCGTTTTGTACTTGAACTCAAGTAGTCTGGGGTTCTGCGTCTCCAGCCGCTACTTTTGAACCACCATTTTCGTCAGACGAGGGCGGAGGGGCTTCGCCCTTGATTTCCGCCACCCAAAGACCGTGATGTTCGCGGGCCCAGTTCTCGTCGACCATGCCACTGCCCATCGCATCCCAGGCGCCCTCCATACCCAACGATCCGATATAGATATGGGAAATGATGATAGCGATCATCACCGATGCCACGGTAGCGTGCCAAAGCTGGGAGAGTTGCGCCTCTTCAATACCGGTGAGCGACGACGGAAGATCAAAACCCAGCAGGTTCAAAAATCCGAATGTCGGCGCAAAAACACTGAAAGTGAACGGGAACATCAGCGACAAACCCGAAATACTGAGCGACGCACCACCCAGAACGACGACCCAGAAAATGAATTTCTGTCCGGCGTTGAATTTTCTGGCCGGCGGATGAACGCCCTTTGAAAACAGTCCCCCGCCAACGGCGAGCCACTTAAGGTCGGTTTTCCGCGGAATATTATCCTTCACCCACAAGACAAAGATCATCACGATCCCCGCCATAAAGGCAAAGGCGATATAGCTGTGCAGCAGTTTTCCGTAATATGCGGTGAACGCAAAGAACTGATGGAGCGCACTGAATTCACCCTGCGTTTCGCCCGCATTGCCGAAAAGATAACGGCCATACATGATATTCAATCCGGTCAATCCCAGCACCATAAAGCTGCCGGCGGCAAGCCAGTGACCGATGCGCTCGACACTGCTGAAACGCTGGATCAGTTTGCCGCTAAGGCCCGAATCAATTCGTATGCGACCACGCAGGCCAAAGAAAACTCCAAGCACAACAAACATGCCGACGATTACCCAACCACCGAAATTTGCGATGGGTCCGTTGCGCGCGTTTCGCCAGTTCTCGCCTTCCGACTGGATCATGACGCCGGCTTTCTTGTCGGGGATCGAAACCGTGAATTGCCCGCCCTCGCGCACGGCACGCCAGAATTCGGCGTCGCTTGTCACGCCCTGCGCCTGCCCCGGCACCTCGCCGGCCTGTTGCGCCATGGCAACGCCATCAACACCCGAAAAATTACCCATCACGCCAATGCCGCTG
>JAOUMF010000656.1 GCA_029881615.1 Alphaproteobacteria bacterium
AGCTTCTTTGAAACCGCGGAAGCGATTGCCGCCGCCGTTTGTTCTATTTGCCATTGATAAGGGTCGCCCCGTTCGATCTCTCTCTTGGGCAAACCGTGAGCCGAAAATAAGATCCTTGGGTTTCCAACGGTTTCAGCTTTTTTCCATGCCTCAATAGTCAATTCGGCCATTGAAGATATAAACCCGCTATCTACAGGATAACAACAGATAGCCCTGGTCGGTACATCCAGCCCGGCCCGGGCCGCGGCCCTGTTCCAATCGGAAATCGACGATCCGGTCGTTGCGGCGGCAAATTGCGGATAAAGCGGTAACAAGATCACATGATCGGGCTGAAACGCTTTCACGTCACTAACGGTTTCATCAGAAAAAGGATGCCAATAACGCATTGAGATAAAACATTTTATCTCGTTTTCACCGTTTAACGACGCCTGGAGAGCATTCGCCTGCTTTACCGTATTGGCCAGCAAAGGCGATCCGCCCCCGATCAGGGCATAATTATTCTGCGCCAGTTTTGTCCGACGACGTGAAATATACTGTGCCAACAGCCATCTGGCCAGTCCAGGCAGGGATATGATGGCCGGATCATTAAACAGATTGAACAGAAAGGATCGAACCGCATCCGGGCTGTCCGGTCCCCCAAGATTAAACAGAATGACCGCTACACGCCGTTTATCGCCGGCCATCAGCCACCTCTGACCACATCCACCAGACGCGCAACATTTTCCGGCGGTGTTTCCTTGATGATTCCATGACCGAGATTGAAGATGAAAGGACCTTTGCCCAACCGATCGAGAATACGACGAATTTCCCTGTCCATGGGCTCGCCCCCTCCGAGAAGCAGCAATGGATCAAGATTCCCTTGCAGAGCAACTTTATCCTGAAGATTCTCGGCCGCCCAATCCAATGGCATGGTGCTATCCAGGCTCACCGCATCAACGCCTGTTTCAGCCACATATCGCTTGTAAAGAATGCCGGCACCACGCGGAAAACCAATGACTGGAATGTCTGGATATCTGGCTTTAACGGTCGATACGATTTTCGCGGTTGGTTCAATTGCCCATTTTTCAAACTCGTTTTCCGACAGGACACCCGCCCAACTATCGAATATCTGTAAAACTTCCGCGCCTGCTTCGACCTGGCGGCATAGATATGCTGCCGTTGCTTCCGTCACCAAATCTATCAATTTGGAAAAGCCCTCGGGATCCTGCAAACCCCATCCCCTGGCATTGGCAAAATCCCGACTTCCCTTTCCTTCGACCATGTAGGTCGCAACCGTCCAGGGCGCGCCGGCAAAACCAATCAAAGCCGTCTCATCGGGTAACTCCACCGACAATCGCCTGACAGTTTCATATACGGGCGCCAGATGTTCATGCAGACGATCCAGCGATAAAATATCAAGGTCGGCCACGCTACGCACGGGATTGAGTTTCGGCCCCTCGCCTTCTTCAAACCTTACGGCCTGGCCCAACGCATCGGGAACAACGAGAATATCGGAAAACAAGATCGCCGCATCGAAGCCATATCGCCGGATTGGCTGCAATGTCACTTCGACTGCTAATTCAGGTGTATAGCAAAGCTCGAGAAAACCACTGACATTGCCCCGAATCTCACGATATTCCGGCAAATAACGGCCTGCTTGCCGCATAAGCCATAACGGTGGCGATTTAAGATTTTCGCCTTTAAGCGCACGAAGGAATGGTTTCTGGCTGACCGTATTGTTCATCGGTTGATTGTTCTTTCCCGGTTGGTTGGGGAGAAGCCTTTCTAATACTATTCTATTTTATATAAAGAGAAGGTTGTGGTGGTAGTGATGCGGTGTGAATCGGGGATTAAACATTTTCCATGATTTATCCCGAAAAGCGAATGGGCAAACCCCGCCTGTGCATAACATTGCGGATGAAAGCTTCTATTCATTGGTGGATCAATGAATCTGGTTGGAATTTAACAGTAAGGATAAGCTGCTGCAAATTTCTCTTTTCAACAATTCCCGGCCCTGGGGAATAAATCGCTAACAATCGGAAAAACCCGTTATCGTTAAACGTTCCATGTGCATCGAATTTTTTTAACGCGGTCATTCTTCAAGTTATGCACATATCATACAGATTATCGCGTAAATCACGGGAAAAGGTTACCCAAGGCTATGAAATTTCATCTTCATTTGGTGTCCGACGCAACTGGCGAGACCATTCACAGCATGGCCCGTGCCTGCATGTCGCAATTTGAAGGCGTC
>JAOUMF010000054.1 GCA_029881615.1 Alphaproteobacteria bacterium
CGAACTGCTGTCCGATGAAAAACGCCCGCTCTATCTGCTTGGCGGCCGCTTCACCGGGGCGGTGGCGAACTATTTTTACCAGCATCTCCACACCCTGCGCCCTAATGCCCAGCTTATCTCGGGACATGAATCGAACTGGCGCAACCATTTGCTCGACACCAGCCGGCGCCACGTACTGGTGGTTTTTGACATCCGCCGTTACCAGCATGACGTAATCGCCTTTGCCGAGGAATCCGCCCGGCGCGGCGCTACGGTGGTGCTGTTCACCGACCAGTGGCTGTCGCCAATCAGCGGCATTGCGAAACATATGCTGACGGCCCGCGTGACAGTACCGTCGAGTTGGGATTCGATGATCGGCATGCTTCTGATCGTCGAGGCGCTGATCGCGCAGATCAGCGAAAAAATGTGGCCGACGGCCAAATCCAGGGTCGAGGAACTGGACCGCATGCTGACCCTGCCGGAACGCAACAACAAATAGCGCGCGGCGCAAAGGATTGGCGCTCGCGCTCGGGGATGCAGCCCCGCCCTCCGGTGGCAGAACAAGAGGGGACAGCGGATTAACCTGTCCACAATACGCGGCTGACCCAAAGGTGTAATTCCGTGGGCGCGGAACGATCGAATATCCGCCGACGCACACGAAAGGGTTACCCCCTTGATCGGATGCACGTTTTAATATACTTTAGTATTGAAACTCAGCATTGCGGCGGCGAGGGTAACCGTTGACCACGGCGAGCCAGACTACCGTCAAAAAATCCACGGAGGATTGTCCGATCGCATTAAGCGATGCAATCAATGACTATTTCGCGCCCGGGCATTTATCGATGCGGCGCCGTGACGGTGTGTTGGGTCTGGCCGAACGGTGGTTCTGGGAAACCGACGGGGACCTCCGCTTGGTCTATCTTTCGGCAGACGCGAGCGATCTCGCCGACGGGGCGCTTGACCGGTCGCGAGAATCGACGCTACGGGACTGGCTGTCGAACGGCAATCCGTCGGAAAGCGGCCGGCGGGCCTTGGCCGCGATTGACGACAACATCCCCTTCGACCTAGTGGTCCGTCGCGGACCGTCCGGCGCCGGCCGCCGGAAAATCCGGCTTGCCGGCGTACCCATCTTCGATCGGCAAGGCAGATTTTCGGGTTATCGAGGCATCGGCGAGGAAATCCAGGACGGAAGAAACATAACCCGGCCGACCGCCGGCTATGATGAGTTGACGTTGGCTGACGCGATCGAGAGCCACCCCGTCGGCTTCACGTTATACGACGCCGACGACCGAATCACCTTCTGGAATTCTGCCTTTATCGCGCTCTACCCCGGAATTGGCGACCTGCTATCCGGCGGCGCACATTTCGAAGACATAACCCGCGCTCTTTACAAGCTCAGCACCGCCACGGACGCCCAGGCGGAAATCGACTGTTTCATTGATTTGACCAGGGGCCGCCCCAGCGGGCAGCCCGCCACCATGGAGATAAATCTCAAGAGCGGACGATGGATATTGCTCAACAGCCAGCGCACCGCATCGGGCGGGACGGTCTGCCTGCACACGGATATCACCGAGCGAAAAAAGGCCGAGGAATCGCTGGCCCAATCCGAACATCGGTTTGCCATGGCATTCCAGTTCAATCCCGGCATGACGGCGATCGCTGAAATAGAGAACGGAACCCTGCTCGCCGTCAACGACAACTGGCTGAAGACCTTTGGTTGGTCGCGCGAAGAGGTCATTGGAAAGAGCGTCGCGGAACTTGGGGTCTGGGCCGATCCGGTGGAACGGGAGCAATTCATCGAGGAACTCCGGATCCGCGGCAAGGTGCGCGACTTCCAGTCCCGCCACTGCACGAAAACCGGCAAGACCCTGGACGTCCTGGTCGCGGGTGAAACGATCCAGCTTGAAGGCAAGCCGCGGCTACTGATCGCCGGCCATGACATTTCCGAGCGAAAACGGATCGAGGATGCGCTGAAGCAAAGCGAAGCCCGGCTGTCCGGCGTTCTTGATGTAACGCCGGAAGCCGTCATCATTCTGGATGATTCTCTGCATATTACATCCTTCAACGGCGGCGCCGAACGGACCTTCGGCTATGGCGCGGCGGAAGTTCTGGGCAGTACCGTCGACTTTCTGATACCCCGACATACTCGCGGGCCTCATTCCAGCCATATGGACGACTTCGTTTCCTCGGGCGAGCAAAGCCGCAATATGGGTGGGCGGGGTCGAATAAGCGGGCAGCGCAAGGACGGCGTCGAATTCCCGGCCGAAGCATCGATCACCCGGCTAGAAGCCGATGGCGAGAAACTTTTCGTGGTACTGCTGCGCGACGTTACCGAGCAGTACGAGGCCGAGCAGGCCCTGCGCGCGGCCAAGGAAGAGGCCGAGTTCTCCAACCGGGCCAAATCGGAATTCCTGGCCAATATGAGCCACGAATTACGTACGCCGCTGAACGCCATTCTGGGCTTTTCACAAGTTATCCGCGACGGCGCGCTGGGCCCGGCGGGAAACGGAAAATATACCGGCTATGCCCAGGACATCTACGATAGCGGCAAACATCTGCTGGAGATCATCGGCGACATTCTGGACCTGTCGAAAATCGATGCGGGCCAAGCCAGGGCCGACAACGAAGACATCGACCTGCCGCGGCTTCTGGACAGCTGCGTCACCCTGGTCCGGAAGAGAGCCGAAACCGCCGACGTCACCCTGACGGTCGATTACGGCGAAGCATTGCCCCTGCTGCACGCCGACAGACGCCGCATAAAACAGATCGCCATCAACCTGTTGTCAAACGCGATAAAGTTCACCCCTCGCGGCGGCAACGTCCGCTTGGCGGCCAAATTAAGCGCCGAAAATGAATTGCTGATGACGGTCGCCGATACGGGCATCGGCATGAGGCAGGAAGACATACCCCGGATATTCGAACCCTTCCACCAGATCGAGGATTCATTGACGCGCAAGCATGAAGGTACGGGATTGGGACTGCCCCTGGCGAAAAAGCTGTGCGAACTTCACGACGCATCGATCGGCATCGAAACCGCGCCGGGGCGCGGCACGAAAGTACGGGTTCGCTTCCCTGCCACGCGAACAATCTGACATCTTGCCATAGTCACTTCAGCATAACTTCCGGATATGTGATAGCCTGCATTATAAAAATTTATAATGAAGGTTACGCCATGATCACGATCCCCACCGAATTGTTGCGGACCTTGGTTGCCGTTACGGATGCCGAGGGCATGACCCGGGCCGCGGAGCGGCTTGGCCGCACGCAGCCGGCGGTCAGTCTTCAAATCAAGCGGCTGGAGGAACTAATCGGGCGGCCGCTGTTTGAACGAACCGGCCGCGCCCTGCGGTTGACGCCGGCCGGCGACATCCTGACCGGCTATGCGCGGCGCATCCTGCTGCTGCATGACGAGGCGGTGGCGCGGGTATTGCGGCCGGAACCGGCCGGCGCGGTGCGGGTTGGCCTGCCCAACGATTTCGCGGTAACCCTGCTGCCCGGCATTCTCGGCGAATTCGCAATGGAATTCCCCGCTGTTTCACTGGAAGTGGGCTGCGCGTTAAGCCATTCCCTGCTCGACAGGTTAAGCGGCGGCGACTGGGATGTGGTCATCGCCATGACCGGTGGAGAACCCCACCCTTCGGCCGCCCGAATCTGGCGGGAAAGTCTGGTCTGGTGCGGCGTGGAGGGCATGGGCCTCGACGACGGCGCGCCGGTACCGCTGATCGTCTACCCGGAAGGCTGCACCTATCGCCGGCGCATGATCGACGCGCTGGAACGGGCGGGACGCGGCTGGCGGGTAGCCTACAGCAGCGCCAGTCTGGCCGGTCTCACGGCAGCAGTACAGGCAGGGCTGGGCGTCACCGCCCTGTCTGCCCGCACGGCGCCGCCAGGGTTGATACATAAAAGCACAGGCCTGCCCCGGCTGGCCGATGTCAGCGTCGGGCTTTATACCGGCGAGGGACTGGCCGATGCCGCGGTACGTCTGGCGAACTTCATGATCGCCGCACTGGACAAGGCGCACAATAAGGATCCGGGTTCGCCCTGATCACCTGGCCTCCCGGCGTCAAGACGGCGCTTTCGGCGCGCAAGGCGACACCGGGACTTGAGACGTAATCGCTGGATCCTTGAGCCGGGAAGGCATCAGCTCTCCGGCCTTATCCAGAATCGGATAAGCGACCGACGTCAGATGGCTGTTGATACGCTTCAGATCACGTACGATATCCAGATGCAGCGACGAAGTCTCAATGCTCGCGCGCTTTCCATGTCGCAGCCGTTCATGATGCCCCTCCGCCGCCTTGAACTCCAGCGCTCGGAAACGGTCTTTTTCGGCCAGCAGACGGCGAGCCAGTTGCCGGTCGCCGGACACGAACACATTCATTGCCAGCTGCAGGTTTTCCAGCACGCGCAGGTTCAGCGCCTCGATCTCCTGAAGCCCCTCGTCGGAAAAGTGATAGGAATAGCGGATCTTCTTGGCCGCCAGTTCCAGCAGGTTCTTGTCGACGATATCGCCGATATGTTCAAGGTTGGTGGTAAAGGACATGATGTCGGTCCAGCGGCGACCTTCCTCGGCGTCCAGTGGTTGCCGCCTGATATCGGTCAGGTACAGTTTGATCGCTTCATGCAACCGATCGACCGTATCGTCCAGACGCGAAATTTTTTCCAGCGGTTCCGGATCGTCGCCTCGCAGGCACGTCATCGCGCCGCGCAGCATGGCCTCCAACGTGTCGCCCATGCGCATCGTTTCGCGCGCGGCGAAGGCCAGCGCCAGCGCCGGTTCGCCCTGGGCCGCGGGATCGAGATATCGCGGAGCGGATTCATCGTTAGCTTGCGGTGAATCCGGCATCATCCGCTCGGCCCATCGGCCAAACAGTCCGGTGAATGGCACAAAGACCATGGCTAACGCCACATTGAAGGCCAAATGAAAATTCACCACCTGGCGCGCTGGCGCGGCCTGCACTGCTTCGATCGCAATCCCGACAGGCGCCAGAACCGACAGCAACACGATCACACCGATCAATTTAAAGATCGCATTGCCCCAGGCGACCCTGCGGGCCGAAGGTGCCGACGACAGCGTCGCCACGATCGGCGAAATCGTGCCCCCCAGATTGGCGCCAAGCACAAGCGGCAACGCGAGCGACATCGGCACGGCGCCGGTTCCGACCAGCGACACCACCAGCAGCACGATCGCCAGGCTGGAATGGGCAACCCATGTCAACAGCGCGGCGACCAGAATCGCCAGGAAGGGTTCGCCATTCAACGACTCTACCACCGTCAACACGACACCGCTGTTACCCATGGCGTCGGCATTGCCGACAATCAGCCGCAACGCCAGAAGAATCAACCCGATGCCCACCGCCACGCGGCCAAGTTCATGGGTCCGCTGATTTCGGGCCGAGGCATAGGCGATGAACCCGGCCAGAATAAGCAGGGGTGAAAGCCACGCTATATCGAAGCTGAAAAGCTGCGCCACCAGGGTCGTCCCGACGTCGGCGCCCAGCATGATGGCCAGCGCCGGTCCGGCCGCAACCAGCCCCCGGCTGGCGAAGGAGGCCGTCATCAGACAGGTCGCGGTGCTGCTTTGCAAAAGTGCGGTCACGCCGATGCCAGCAAGAAATGCGGTGACGCGACGGCCCATATATTCGCCCAGCACGTGCCGCAGATTGCCGCCATAGGCGCGCGTGACACCGGCGCGAACCATCCGCATGCCCCACAGCAACAGTGCGATGGCGCCAAGAAAATTGATGAAAAGTTCGGTCGCCAAGATAATTCGCTCCACACAGCTCAAAATTGACAAACGTCGTTTGGGCCGCTTGATCACGGCCACCGAACGGCGAGGAATATTCTTCCCGACAGTCTAATGGGAGGCCGGGTCACGAAATTTAATTCTCCGTGGCGGGGCCTGATCTTCAGGGCGGGTTGAATAAAACCCACCGATAGCAACAATGGTGCAGCAACTCTCTGACATTTGCAACAAGCTGAAGCGGGAAGTACACATTTCCGTTTATCACCACCCATCATCAGGCTAACCTTCGCGCCACCAACATTAGGAAACCACAAGAATGATCGCCGTTATTTTCGAACTCTGGCCCGCCGAGGGGAAGACGGAATCCTATCTGGACGTCGCGGGCGGGCTGCGGCCAATGCTGGAGGGGATCGATGGGTTCATCTCCGTCGAACGCTTCGAGAGCATCACCGAGCCCGGAAAATATCTTTCGCTGTCGATCTGGCGCGACGAGGAAGCCGTGGCGGCCTGGCGCAACACCGAAGAACATCGCGGCGCCCAGTCGGCGGGGCGGGGCGGGCTGTTCAGGGATTACCGCCTGCGTGTGGCTTCGGTGCTGCGCGACTACGGCATGACCGGCAATCGCGCGGATGCCCCGGCCGACTCACGCGAGGCGCATGACGGAAAATAAAGGCCGGCGCCTCCCCTACTGATAGACCTCTTGGCCGAACACATTCTGCAGGAAGAACAGGCCAATATAACAGACCAGTCCGGCGACCAGGGGCGTAACCACCCAGCCCAGCGAAACACTGCCGACGATGCGCCATCGAATGCCTCGCCCGCCTTGCAGCAGTCCAATGCCCAGTACCGCCCCTACCACGGCCTGGGAGCTGGAAACCGGCACCAGTGGGATGGTCGCCAAATCGTAGCTGAGAAGCAATGCCTGCAACCCGCGCGAAGCGAACAGGAACAGCACGATCGAATGCGCCATCACCACCACCCATGCGCCGACCGGCGACAGGGGCAGCATGCCGCCGCCCACGGTCAACATCACCCGTTCAGAATAGGTAATAACACCCGCCGCAATGGCCAACCCGCCCAAAAGGAAAAGCTGTTCGACGGAGGTAAAGTCCGCCATGCCCATGATTGACAGGTCCTTGAAGGGCGAAGACGGCACGAAAACCCCCATCACATTGCCGATGTTATTGGCGCCCAGACTATAGGCCCCAAAAGCGCCGGCCAGAATCAACGCCGCGCGGGTA
The DNA here is from genome assembly GCA_029881615.1 of Alphaproteobacteria bacterium. Lineage (GTDB taxonomy): Bacteria > Pseudomonadota > Alphaproteobacteria > UBA8366 > JADFVY01 > JADFVY01. Next base: position 6,964 of record JAOUMF010000054.1, read on the forward strand.
TAGGCATCCAGCCGAATCATATGGAAATTCATCTTGCGCAGGAACCAGCTGGTCCCTTTGTAAAGCAGCATGGCGATGATCGCGGCAAGGATCGGGCAGATCACCCAGGTTCCCAGAATCGTGCTCAATGTCGCGGGGTCGGTGCTGGTCGCGGTAAACAGATTCCAGCCGACGATGGCGCCGACGATAGCCTGGGTGGTGGAAACCGGCAGGCCGGCCTTGGTCATCAGATAAACCGACAGCGCGGCGGCGAAGGCGGCCATGAAGGCGCCGCCCAGCGCGTCAATGGCGCCCAGCTTGCCCAGCGTATGGGCCGCGCCACTGCCGCTCATCACCGCGCCCATGATAACGAAAACGCTGCAGATCACGGCCGCGGTGGAAAACCGGATCATGCGCGATCCCACCGCCGTGCCGAATACGTTGGCGGCGTCGTTGGCACCCAGCGACCAGCCCAGAAACAGGCCGCTCGACAGGAAAAACAATGTAGCGAAATCCATGTTTTACACCAGGCTCAGAAACGGCGTTTGATGGCATAGATAGCCAGGCGATCGGCCACATCTTCCGAGCGGTCGGCAATATTATCGATCAGTTCCACGAAATGACGCAGGTGCAGTTTGCGGGCGAGATCGATATCGGATTCGAATATCTGGCGCTTCAACTTGGTCGAGACCTTGTCCGCCTCCTTTTCGTAGAAAATCACCTTATGCATATGATCGCTGACCATTTCCACATTGCGGAAAAACGCGCGCGAGGCCAGAACCAGCGCCTCGACGGCGGCCGTCACCTGTTCGGCCAGCGACCGGTAATCTTCATGATATTGTTCCGGAATATCGGGATTTTCGATCGAAAACCCCCAAAGCGCGCCCTCGAAATTATTCAGGACGGAGTCCAGGTTTTCCAGCAGGCCCAACACATCGCCGCGCGATTCAGGAATCAGCGTCTGGGCGTAAAGCTGGCGTTCTATCCCGCGGCGCAAATCGTCGGAGCGGCTTTCCAGGTCATTGACCTGGGCAAGTTTCTCGTCGAATTCGGCGGATCGCCCTTCAGCAAGGAATATGCTTATGGCCCGCTTGAAGGCCAAAGCCGACTGCGCCAGATTATCCATGAATTCATCGATTTCCCCTTCCAGAACGCGCGTACGCCGAAAAATCGATACTGTTTTTGGTAAAACCATGGCTTTCCTCTCCGCGTCTCCCATATAGTCGAGCTACGCACAATATTATCCCGCGCGTTCGGCATGTGCCGATGCGCGGTTTTGTTTGATCCGGTTAAATCACGAAGGAGGCCTACACCGGCCGGGACCAGAGCGACATCTGACTCACAATAGCAAACATGACGGCATACAAACAAGTCTTCTTGCTCATGCGGCCCCCGACCCGCTATAGCGGCGCATATGTATATTCACCTGCCTCATTCTTTCTTTAAGGATCCCTGTTACCAATGTTGATGGATTTCCTGTTCACCGTACTCGGCTTGGGCATTCTCGTGATCGGCGGCGAATTGACCCTGCGCGGCGCGATCGGGCTGGCCAAGCTGCTGGGCGTGTCGACGGCCATGATCGGCTTGACGGTCGTTGCTTTCGGCACGTCGGCCCCGGAACTGG
>JAOUMF010000055.1 GCA_029881615.1 Alphaproteobacteria bacterium
AACATACCAACCGACGGCAAGTTGGGATACAGCTTTGCAATGGGCGAAATCAATGTCGTGGCCTGGGTAAACCGCGGCCTCGCGGATGCCGGCGCCATCAGCAATCTCGACTGGGACAATCCGAAAAAGGCACCGGCACGGCTCAAGGACAGCCTTACGGTTATTCACGAAACACCGCCTGTCATTCGCTCGATGATGATGGTTCGCCGGACCCTTGATCCGGAAATCAAGGATCGCCTTGCGTCGGTATTGACACAGATGCACGAAACATCGGATGGCCGAACCGCGTTAAATGCCTACTTCAAGGTCTCGCGTTACGACCCGCTCAACGGGCAAGCGACCACCGGCCTGGATAACGCCCGCAAGATATGGCGGCAGCCCTGGAACCAAAACGAGTGATCCGCCTTCAGCTTCGCACCCGTTATGCCTTGACCCTACTGGCCCTGCTGCTGGCCACCGTAGGCAGCCTATCGGTCGCGTTGTTGACCGAATTCTCGGTAACCGCAGGTAACCTGCGGGAGGTTTCCGCAAAATTGATGGATGAAGCCTTGCTGCGTCAATACGAACGCCGGGCCGAGGATCTGTCGATAACTCTGGCGGAAAGCCTGACTGACGCGGTTTATCTTCTTCAAGTCGACAGCCTTTCAGCCATTGCCGACGGGCTGACCGAAAGGGCGGATATAAACGCGATTGCCGTCTTCGACAACACCGGCCTGCTCTATTACAGCGGCACCATACCGGGCATGGCGGAAGACGTGCTCGATAGTCACTTCATCTCCTATAACTATTTCGATAACGCGTCGACCATTACCCAGTATCGCGATCAGGCCGTGACAAGCAGCGCGCCCATAACGATATCCGGCAAGGTTATCGGCCATGTATTGGTCGACCTCTCCCTGGCCCCGATCAAGGAACAGATAACCTATGTGCGCGACGAACAGAGCCAGCTGATAGGCAATGGGCTGAAACTGGGGCTCTGGGCATCGGTCGGAATTACCCTGACCTTCGGTGGCCTGGGTATAATTCTGGCAGTATTCATGGGCGACCGGCTAAGCCGTCCGATCGATGCCCTTTCAAAGCTGGCAAGGCGGATAGGGCGCGGCGACTACAATATCCCGGAGGATTTGAAAGGCGGCGGTGAAATCCAGGATCTCGTTCGATCGTTTCACTCCATGGCCAGCGACTTGCGCAACACGACCGTCAGCAAGGCCCATCTGGACGATATTCTCCATGGCATGCTGGACGGGCTTTTGGTTGTCGGCGTGGATGGCCGAATTCTGACAACGAACAGGGCAACCCACGCTCTGCTCGGGTACGACGAAGGAGAACTTCGAGGCCAACCGGTTTCCGCTTTTTTTCATGCGCCAGCCTTAGCCAGCCTGCAGGAAAAATCCAACATGGCGAGCGAGGGCACCGCACGCAAGAAAAACGGCGACGGCCTGCCCGTGCTGTTATCCATATCGGCATTACGGAAGAATCCGGCTACGGGCGCATCGACGGTATGGGTGTTCAGGGACATCACCAGCCTTAAGACGACGCAAAACGCGCTGGTTGCAGCAATGCAGGAATCCGAGCGCGCAAACCACGCCAAGTCGCAGTTCCTGGCCAATATGAGTCATGAACTTCGAACCCCGCTAAACGCGATCATCGGCTATAGCGAAATGCTGGTCGATGAGGCGCGGGATCTTGAGGGCCAGGAGGGAATGGCGGAAGATTTGAATCGCATCCATGCGGCGGGCAGACACCTTCTGGGGCTGATCGACGACGTCCTGGACCTGTCCAAGATCGAAGCCGGAAAGATGGATTTAAACCGGGACGAATTCCAGTTGCAGACGGCCATCAAGGATGTTGCCGCAACCGTACGGCCGATGCTTGAAGAGCGGCGCAACAGCTTGACGATAGACTGTCAACCAGACCTCGCCCCGATTATCAGCGACCAGGTCAAGATTCGGCAAATTCTGTTCAATATCCTGTCGAACGCCGCAAAGTTCACGGAGGACGGAACCATCGTCGTCACCGTGCGGACAGAAAATCACAGAGGCGCCGACCGGATCATGATAAAGATCGAGGATTCGGGAATCGGGATGACGCCCGACCAACTTGAACGGGTTTTCGGGGAATTCATACAGGCCGATAGTTCGACCACTCGCCAATATGGCGGTACTGGCCTGGGTCTGGCCATTAGCCGCAAGATGACGCAGATGCTAGGCGGCGAAATTTCCGCGGCAAGCGTCCCGGGTAAAGGATCGACCTTTACCATCGAACTGCCGGCCATAATGAGCGAACCCGCAACCGTAACGCCAAAATTTTCCGCGCCCACCACCGTTTCCGTGGGAAATACCGGCGCGAAATCAGGGCGCATATTGCTTGTCATGGACCAGAACCCGGATGAGTTGGACCGTGCCGCCCGAGAGCTTGCCGGTTGGGGTTTTGGCGTCGTTTCGGCAAGTCAGAGCCAGGAAGGACTCCGGCTTGCCCGCGAGTTGCAGCCAATGGCCATTCTTCTGGCTGAAACAATGCGCAATACCGAAATGAGCTTGGTATCGAGCCTGTTGAACGACGATCCTGTCACCGCCGGAATTCCCGTTATCGACTTGCCGAACCCGATGGACAAATCCGGTGACCACGAAGATTTGCTGAACAAGCTGACCAAGCTTTTCCCATCCACGAAGGACAAGCTGGCCCTGATAGTGGAAGATGAGGCGAACACGCGGCGGCTTTTGTCGCGGTCGCTGAAAAAGGCCGGATGGGAAATCGCCGAGGCGGACAACGGGCAAGACGCGTTGGAGCGGATTCAGTCCCGCATACCCGATCTGATTGTTCTCGACCTGATGATGCCGGTGATGGATGGAGAGACTTTCCTTCAGGTATTGAGAAGCAATCCCGACTACGTCACCGTACCCGTAATGATCGTAACGGCGAAACCCATTTCGGCGATAGAACGGACAAAGTTGCAGCACAACGCCGAAACAGTTATCGAAAAGGGTGCCAACGGCTGGGTCGAGGCTGTACGGGTCATGGGCGGAGCCCTTGGCCGGGAGGCAGATAACGCTCAGGCTGTTCGGGGAGGCTAGAGACTTGAAAAGAATATTGGTAGTCGAAGACAACGAAATGAACCGTGACATGCTATGCCGAAGGCTGGCGCGGAAGGGTTTCACGATTTTGACCGCCGCCGACGGCGAGCAGGGAATCAACGTCGCCATGGCCGAGATGCCCGACGTAATTATCATGGATCTCAGCCTGCCGCGCATCGACGGTTGGGAGGCCTGCCGGCGCCTTAAAGCCAACCAATCCACGAGTGCCATCCCGGTTATTGCCCTGACCGCCCATGCCATGAGCACGGACAAGGACAAGGCCCTGGCGGCCGGCTGTGACGACTTCGACACAAAGCCGGTTGATTTTGCACGTTTGCTGGAAAAGATAGAAAAGGCCAGCAGCGGCAAATAGATATACGGTGATGTCTTATCCAGGAAACGCATCAGCATCGATTGCGTAACATGGACAATGACCCCGCAGCTTTTTTAAGTGTAGAATGCTCGGCCATACATCAACAGGTCGATAGAGCCGGTGGCGAAAAAGCCAGAAAAAGAAATCCGCCAAAAGGGAAGCAAGCCTGCACCGAGAAAGAAGGGGACAGGCAAAGCCAGAACCACCCGGAAAAAGGTGGAACCGGACAACTCACCCGCGGCGACATCGGAAATTACCCCAAACGCCATCCCAGCCGTTGGCCGACGGATCATAATTCCCGGATTCCAGAACAAGGCGGGCCTTGCCCTGGCCACCGCCAGTTTGATTCTGGTCACGCTGGCCGGCGCTTGGTTCGACCCCGATCCCGTTTCGGGCACCCTTTACTGGCTTTTCAGGGGCGCCTCCCAGGTCTTTTACATAGCCTTTCTGGCCCTGTTCCTTTGGCTGCAATGGGGACGGAAACGCGGAATAACCTACCTTTTATTGCTGGGACTTGGCTGTTCGGCGATCGCCATCTGGGACATAGCCAGTGGCATGTATGTTCACCGATTGCGCCAGGAGGCCAACGCAATCCTGGCCGATTTTCGCGACGAACCGTCGAATGCCGTCGGAATGCCAGGCATCATCGAAAACAATTCCTACGTCGAAGCCTATATGATCATGCGGGACGTATACTGGGACCTGCATAGTCGCCTGGATGACCGAATGGCCGATTATGGCGCTGCCTACGGCGCCTACGTCGAAAACGGACATTTCCTGAATGTTAAACGCCTGAAGTCGCGATATGAATTATGGCGCGGCTATTATCAGATTGAAGATCTGGAAAGATACCTGGCGCAGATCGAAAGCGATCCGCTAAACCTCGACGACCTGCTGTGGACCGTCAATTTGCTGGATATAGACCCACAGACGAGAGAGGCTTATGCCAGCGACCTGAAAGAGGCCATTGCCACAGCCAGCAAATTGCAGCTGGAATTGTTGGACCGGGAGCGACGCACGCTGGCGCAAATCAAACATTCACTGAAAGTACTGATCGACGCCAAGGGACGCTATCGTTTCGCTCGGGGGCGAATCGTCTTCGAAAACCCCGCCGACGCCGCTTTGTTCGCGGGCAATGGCCCGCCATCGAACCAGTAGCCTAACCGGCTTCGGCCAGAATTCGCGCGGCCTCGGCCAGATCCTCTGGCCGGTTGGCGTTGAAAAAGGGATCGACAGGTTCGACCGGCCAATCCACAACCGACAGCTTGTAGCGGCCCGTCCAGATATCGACCTTGCGAATATCTTCTTCCAGCATGGCGCGGCGCAACTCATCGACAAGTCGCACCGGCCAGAGCCCGCAGACCGGATGATGACGCCCGCCGGAAGAAGCGCAAGCCATATCGGCCCCTTCCCGATCCACCGCCGTCACAAGTCGCTGAACAAGGTCACAAGGCAAAAATGGCGCATCGGTAGGCGCCGTCAGCACCCATGAACAGTCGGGAACATTGGCCCTGGCCCATTCCATACCGGTAAGCACGCCCGCCAATGGCCCGGAATGATCGCCCACCACATCGGCGGCCACCGGCAACCCAAACTCAGCGAACCGTGCCGGATCGCCATTGGCGTTCAATAACAGCCTGCCAACCTGCGGCTTCACGCGCGCGATGACCCGCGCCAGGATGGACTGCCCACCCAGATCGCGCAGCATCTTGTCCTGGCCGCCCATGCGACGCGATAAACCGCCCGCAAGCAAGACGGCGACAACCTCGCCATTCATAAGTTCACCATAACTGGACAGGCCCGTTCACGACGTTCCACCGAGGCCATGGGAGATAGCGCGTTATACCCTGCCGGTCCAGTACGGAAGTGCCGAATCAAGCCAGTTCGGGCGACCAGATACAATTCCTGTTGCCACTGATACGGCCCATTTCCATCGCCTTGTCAGCCCGATTTATGAGTTCCTGCACGGAGCTACCATCCATCAGCGCCGCACCAAGAGAAACGGTGACCGACAGATCCAGGCCGCTACCCGGCATCTTGAAGGGCATGCGTTCGACAATATCATGCAATCGCTGCATCACCGACGTCGCGTCCTCGGGTTTGACATGGGGAAGCGCAATCAGGAGTTTCCCGCGGCCATGAAAAAATAACTTGTCATAGGAACGCAAGCTGATGGCAAACCGGTCGGCAATCTCGCCCAGCGTAAGTTCGAGCGCCGCGCCCTCGATCGGATTGGGCGCGCAGACCGCAACACAACAAGTCGCATTGCTTTCGGCCACCTTATTGCGGGCACTTTCAAGCCACTGAACCATCTCGACTATGTTGTCGCCGATCGGCAGCGGCCCATCAATATCCTTGCGCTCTCCGAATTCAAATCCGGCCGGGGTGCTTGCCTCGGTGCTTTCTCCTGCCACAGGCTGGGTCCGGGGTGTCCCGAAAATTCCCATTTTCCACCTTCCTTGGTTAGCATCTTGTTTCGTTTTGGCATACGCGCGCATTCCCGCCTTCGGCGCGAATCCACGCTGCAAGCTTATATTGACGGACAATTAGTAAAGGATTGGTTTCCCGCCGCATCTGGTACGAAAGAGATCGTTCAGACAGTTTTGCGTTTAAGGCGAGGATGGCCGACGGCGGTCCTCTCTATATCCTCAATTCTCCAACTCCGCCGACCAGAATACGATCCGTTCGCCCTCGGCACTGCCTGCCATGCTGGCCGCGTGCGAAGCCCTGTCCAGCACTTCCTGAATCGGGCTCTTCATATCCGACAGGGAAATTCCAAAGCGGGCGGTAACGCGCAATTCCGTATCGTCCGAAAGGCCCACCGGGTCTTCGCCAATCAACCCGTCCAGCCGGGTGGCGACAATTTCCACCTGCTCGCGGTCGGTGTCGGGCACACAGATCAGAAACTCCGCGCGGCCGTAACGGAATACGGAATCGTACGGCCGCAGATGCGAAAACAATCTTGCCGCCAGGCTGGCAATAACGCGATTTACCCCGATCTGGCCATAGGTCCGCCCGACTGCGTCCATCCCGTCGGGACGAACCATGATCAGGCTCATGGATCGCCCTGTTCGGGCAGCGCGTTCCCATTCGCGTTCAAGCTCCGACAACATTGTCAGGCGACCCTGCAGTTCCGCCAGTTCATCGTCGGTAACGACCGCGCCATCCTCGGGCCGACCATGCAATTCCTGGATGCGCACTGCGATTTTGCGGAATTTGTCCGCCACATCCATCATCGCATCATATTCGTCCGGCGGAATCGCCTCGCCGGCCATCAGCTTGCTCATCAGATAGCGCGCGGCCTCGTGAACCTCCCGATGCATGCAACCAAGGTCGGTGAACAGTTTCCCTTCCAGCATCCCCGTGGCGCTATGATGCTGGAACCAGCGACCGAAACAGCAAGTCTGGTGTGAATCCTCGCCGATCACATGGTCGCCCGGCGGCAAACGGCACAGGGCCGCCCGCAACCAACCGGCAAGCCAGCGTTCATGCTCCAGAATGGCCTCGTCAATCGCCGCGGGTATGTCGCGCGCGATATCCGCGTCCTGCATATCGTTCTTGACGGTCATCATCCCCATAACTTCAAAGTTGCGGGGCCCAGATACAAATGCTGTCGCCCATCCCCTTCAGCGCCCATTCATGTGCCTCGGATGCACGATCTATATGTTCGTGCAACGGCGCGTGCGAGTCCAGCATTGTTCCACCGAACGATGCGGTAACTTGCACTGTGCAGTCGCGAGAAATCGGAAACGGTTCGCCGATCACCTGATCGCGAAGACGCCTGATCACGGAGACAGCGTCGCTGCGACCGATATGGGGTAACATGACAAGATATTTGTCGGGGGCAAAGCGGTAGATCGCATCGTATGACCGCAGTTTCGTCGCAAACCGCCTGCCAAAACCATCCATCGCCAGGGCCGCGTCACTGCCGTCCGGGCTGACAACGCAGATGCAACTGCTATCGTGTGTCAGCTGAATTCTGGCCAGTTCCCGCCGCAGGCCGGCGATGATGGCCGTCGCATCGTTATCGATGACCGTGGGCCCGTAATCGCCGCGAACCAGCCCATGAGACGTATTTCCGGCAGGAATAATTCGTTCTGCTGTCTTGGCAATTGCCCGCATCGACTAATCCCCGTCGTTGATTGAAGAACCGCTCATTACTTAACAAACGGTTAACTCGGGATTTTAGTCCGAAAATTCATTAAAATTTTAGACGATTTAACGCCGCGGGACTGGCCGCTTGATTTGAACGCGCCTGGTCAGGCGCCATCAACCTCGGAAGACCATAAATGGACGCCATTCCCGCGGGCGGCCAGCATAAGCGCCCTGCCCGCATGCTCGATGTTGCTGACCAGCGAATGCGACGCATCCATCATCGTGCCGCCAATGGACAAATTCACGCTGACCTCGCCGATATTGGCAATCGAAACGGGGGAGTTCACTATCACGCCCCGCAGGCGGGTCATGACCGTCAGCGTATCTTCCTCCGCAATATGGGGCAGTGCAATCAGGTAAAGGTCCGGTTCGAAGGCCAAAAGCCCATCATAGGGCCGCAAGCTTCGCGAGAACCGGTCACCCACCGCCGCCATGAGGTCATGTTCGGCTACGCTGTCGACGGGTGCCGGCTTGGCAAATGCGATACAGCAGGTTTTTTCCTGCCGTTCCACCCCGGCGAATTCCGCCTGCAGAACCCGCATTATTTCGGGTTTTCCGCGCAGGATTGCAATTGGCGGCGGCGCACGCAGTTCATCGTTGGCCATAACGGGCATGAAGCCCCGCTGTCCTGCGTTCAAGAATTTCAATCCGGGCATAATCCATCTTCCATCGAAATTGATCTCACTCAAAGATCGCTCATCCTCGCGGCAAAATACTAAAAATTACTAAATTGCCGCGAATATTCGATGGAGTTATATCGCCAGGCATACTCGCGCAAAGCACTCAGCCGCCCTGCCTTACGTTCGCCAGCCGCCAAAACCGGTCAAAACATATCGGGGCTCCACATCAAAACCCGATTTTCACCGCTAAGCCGGCTTAGATCTTTCGCCCGGTCGGCCCGATTTATCGTTTCATGCACCGGTGTCGATTCGTCCATCATGGCGCCGCCAAGC
>JAOUMF010000657.1 GCA_029881615.1 Alphaproteobacteria bacterium
ACAGCCCGGCCTTTCTGCCCCAATAGCCGAAACACTTGCGCCGCCGCCCGGCAATCCCAATCTGTTATCGATGGGTAACACCGAAAAGAGGACGGTTCATGAGCCGCAGTTCATTGCCCGACAGGCCTGAAATGCCGTTTGCCTGGACGCGGGAGCCTAACCCCATGTCCCACCCCGACCTGTTCGACGGCATCATGTTCCGGCGCGTCGTCGCCTATCTGATCGATGCCGTTCTGCTGGCCGGCATCGGTTTTTTCCTGTGGTTCATGGTGTTCATGACGCTGGGATTGCTGGGGCCGATCGCCGCACTGCTGACGCCGATCTTGCCGCTGGCCTATCACAGCCTGCTGATCGGCGGGCGCTATTCGGCGACCATCGGCATGCGGATGATGGGTATCGAGGTGCGCCGGCTGGATGGCGGGCGGCCCGAACTGGCCCAGGCGCTGGTGCAAACCTTGCTGTTTTACGCCACGCTGGCGCTGACCGGCGCCCTGCTGATCGTAGCCCTGTTCAACGACCGGCATCGCTGTTTGCACGATCTGCTGTCGGAAACGCTGACCGTCAATACGCGCGGTACCATTCATCCCGGCGATTGAATCGGTTGCCTGAAAGGCGCCCCGGGCGGATAATCCGGTCATGAGCAATCAACGCAGCAACAGGCTTTTCACGGGCATGGTCCAGTTCAACCATTCCCCGGCCATGCCCTGCCCCTATTTGCCGGACCGCATCGAGCGACAGCTTTACGTGGAGCTGGGCCGCCCCGCCCCGCGCGAGTTATTTCAACGCCTGTCCCGGGCCGGCTTCCGGCGTTCGCACCATATCGCCTATCGCCCGGCCTGCCCGGGCTGCAATGCTTGCGTCCCGGTCCGCGTGGATGTGCAATCGTTCCAGTGGACACAGTCCTGGCGGCGCGTCTGGCGGCGCAATGCCGACCTGAAGGCCGAAAACGCCGGCCTGACGGTCACCGACGAACAATACCGCCTGTTTCGCCGTTACGTGCGATCGCGTCACGGCGATGGCGACATGGCCATGATGGATCAGCGGGATTATTCCACCATGATCCTGGCCAGCCCCGTCGATACGCGGATCATCGAATTCCGCGACGACGCGGGCGAATTGATCGCCGCCTGCCTGACCGATTTCATGCCCGACGGCCTTTCGGCGGTCTACAGCTTCTTCGACCCCGACCAGGACCGCCGCAGCCTGGGCAGTTTCATGGTGCTATGGCTGATCGGGGAAGCCCGGCGGCGCGGCCTGCCCCATGTCTATCTGGGCTTCTGGGTGGAGAACAGCCGGAAGATGGCCTACAAGATGCGGTTCCGGCCGTTACAGGCATTTGGCCCCGACGGCTGGACCCCCTTGCCATGACCCTTCGCGCGCCAGATACGCTTCCGCGCCGGCCGCGGACCATTGCCATGGCCCGCTATGTCCTGCGCAAGGTTCGCCATGCGGCGGCGCCGGCGGGGATATTGCTGGGCCTGGCAATCCTGTGGACCGCGACGCCGCTGGGCCAGTATATCGACGCCGAACGCCTGCGCGGCGCGGTGGAGAATATCCGCGAACATGACTGGGCGGCGGCGATCGTGCTGCTGGCCTATCTGGGGGCCAGCCCCAGCTTCTTCCCGATCACGATGTTGAACGTCATAACGGCGGTGGTATTCGCGCCGGCCCAGGCCTTCATGCTCGGCCTGGCCGGATCGATGCTGAATGCGGGGCTGTCCTTCGCCTTGGGCCGGCTGTTCGGACGCAGCTGGCTGCGCGGTCATATCGGCCCGGGGCTGGCGCGCTTCAGCCGCCGGCTGGGCCGCGGCGGCATTCCCGTGGTGGTCGGCATGATGGTGACGCCGCTGGGGCCCTTCACCTTCGTCAACATGGTCTGCGGCGCGTCGCATATCCGTGCGGCGCATCACCAGATCGGCGTGGCGCTGGGCCTGGCGCCGACCCTGGCGTTGCTGGTGGTGCTGGGCGACGGGCTATGGCGCCTGATCGCGAACCCCACGCCGATGAACCTGGCCATGCTGGCCGGGATTATCCTGATATGGACGCTGGGCGGATTCGGGCTGCAATATCTTATGGATAACCGCCCGGGTTCGCGCGACGCGGCATTCAGGCGCCGGGTCGCCGACCGCCGCCAGCGCCATCGCCCGCCCGGCTCTACATTGCCTTGAATCTTTTACCCGCGGCGCCGATGTCCAGATTTACCCGGCCCTTGCGA
>JAOUMF010000056.1 GCA_029881615.1 Alphaproteobacteria bacterium
TGCCCCTATTCCGGCCCCGGCAATGTGAAGCACAAGACCTACCGTCCGCGCATCAAGGGCGACGCCGGCAAGATCGCCAAGGCGGTCGAGATGATCGCCAAGGCGAAGCGGCCGGTGATCTATGGCGGCGGCGGCATCATCAATTCCGGGCCGAAGGCGGTGGAACTGTTCGGCAATCTGGTGAAGACGACCGGCGCGCCCACCACGCTGACCCTGATGGGGCTGGGCGCGCTGCCCGCCTCGGACGAGCGTTATCTGGGCATGGTCGGCATGCATGGCACGTACGAAGCCAACATGGCGATGCATGGCTGCGATCTGATGCTGTGCGTCGGCGCCCGTTTCGACGATCGCGTGACCGGCCGGCTGGATGCTTTCTCGCCGGGATCGAAGAAAATCCATATCGATATCGACCCGACCTCGATCAACAAGAACGTCGCGGTGGATCTGGGTATCGTCGGCGATGTCGCCAGCGTGCTGGACGATATGCTGAAGGTCTGGAAAGCCGAAAAGAAACAGGCCGACAAAAAGGCGGTGACGTCCTGGTGGAAGACGGTGAACGAATGGCGGGCCAAGGACTGCCTGAAATTCGCCACCAACAAGGATATGATCAAGCCGCAGGAAGCGATCAAGCGGCTCTACGAGCTGACGCTGGATCGTGAGACCTTTATCACCACCGAGGTCGGTCAGCACCAGATGTGGGCCGCCCAGCATTTCCGGTTTGAAAAGCCGAAACACTGGATGACCTCGGGTGGGCTCGGCACCATGGGATACGGCCTGCCGGCCGCGGTCGGCGTACAGCTGGGCAACCCGGACGCGCTGGTCGTCGATATCGCCGGCGAAGCATCGACCATGATGAATATCCAGGAGCTGGCGACCGCCATTCAGTACCGGCTGCCGATCAAGATCTTCATCATCAACAATGAATATATGGGTATGGTGCGCCAGTGGCAGGAACTGCTTCATGGCGGCCGCTATTCGGAAAGCTATTCCGCCGCCCTGCCCGATTTCGTGAAACTGGCCGAAGCGTTCGGCGCCAGGGGGCTGCGGGCGACCAAGCCGTCGGAACTGGACGACACCATCCGCGAGATGATGGCGATCGACGGGCCGGTTGTCGTCGATATCGCGGTCGATCCCAAGGAAAACTGCTTCCCGATGATTCCGTCGGGCGCGGCCCATAACGATATGTTGCTCGGGCCAGCGGACGAGGCTGAAAGGCCGGTTTCCGAGGATGGCATGGTGCTGGTGTAACCGCCGCCGCCGCCCTATCACCCGAATCAGGCTTGCAGAACAGGCATATGGAACATGAGTGAGATAGAACGACATACGATCATCGTGCTGGTGGACAACGAACCCGGCGTGCTGGCGCGCGTGGTGGGTCTGTTTTCCGGTCGCGGCTATAATATCGAAAGCCTGACGGTTTCACCGGTCTCGGTCGATGGCGCACTATCGCGGATGACCATCGTGACCAGTGGCACCCCGATGATCATCGAACAGATCAAGGCGCAGGTGGACAAGCTGGTTCCGGTTCACGAAGTTCATGACCTTACCGCCGACGGCGCCCATCTGGAGCGAGAAATCGTGTTGGTCAAGGTGGTGGCGACCGGGCCGGAGCGTCGGGAATCGCTTCGCATCGCCGACATTTTCAATGCGACGGTGGCCGATACGACCACTGAGTCCTTCGTGTTCTCGCTGACCGGGAAGCCGGAGAAAGTCGATGCTTTTATCGCGTTGATGCGCTCGCTCGGCAAGACAGAGGTCGCGCGTAGCGGTGTCGTGGGGATTGCCCGCGGCGCGAAGGCGCTGTAGAACCCGCCAATTCTTATATTCACGGAATACCTAAAACTGGACAGCAAGAGAGAGAACCATGCGCGTTTATTATGATCGTGACGCCGATGTAAACCTGATCAAGGCCAAAAAGGTCGTGATCGTCGGGTACGGCAGCCAGGGGCATGCACATGCCGCCAACCTCCGCGACAGCGGTGTCAAGGAAGTCGGAATCGCGCTGCGCGAAGGCTCGGCCAGCGCGGCCAAGGCCAAGGATGCCGGCTTCAAGGTCATGACCGTTGCGGAAGCCGCGGCCTGGGGCGATGTCATCATGATGGCGGCGCCGGACGAGCTGCAGCGCCACATCTGGGCCGATCATCTGCGCGACAACATGAAGGAAGGCGCCGCGATCGCCTTCGCACACGGGCTGAACATCCATTTCAACCTGATCGAGGCGCGCAAGGATCTCGACGTGATCATGATCGCGCCGAAGGGCCCCGGCCACACGGTGCGTTCGGAATATGAAAAAGGCGGCGGCGTACCTTGCCTGCTGGCGGTCGATCAGAACGCTACCGGCAATGCGCAGGAAATCGGCCTGTCCTATGCCTGTGCCATTGGCGGCGGGCGTTCCGGCATCATCGAAACCACCTTCCAGGAAGAATGCGAAACCGACCTGTTCGGCGAGCAGGTGGTGCTTTGCGGTGGCCTGACCTCGCTGATCCAGGCCGGTTTCGAGACCCTGGTCGAGGCCGGTTATGCGCCGGAAATGGCTTATTTCGAATGCCTGCATGAAGTGAAGCTGATTGTCGACCTGATCTATGAAGGCGGCATTGCGAACATGCGCTACTCGATCTCGAACACCGCCGAATATGGCGACTACGTCACCGGCCCGCGCATCGTTACCGACGAGACCAAGGCCGAGATGAAGCGCGTTCTCGAGGATATCCAGTCGGGCAAGTTCACCCGCGACTGGATGCTGGAGAACGAAGTCGGCCAGACCAGTTTCAAGGCGACCCGCCGCCGCGAAGCCGAACATCCCATCGAGGAAGTCGGCGAGCGTCTGCGCGGCATGATGCCCTGGATCACGGCGAACCGCCTGGTCGACAAGAGCAAGAACTAAGAGCAACGGGACGACATCCGTTCATGCAGGGCGCGGCCATAAAGGCCGCGCCCTGTTTTCGTGTGGGGACGGGCAGGTTTCGCGCGGAATGAAAAATCGTTGCGCCAGCCTGTGGAAAAGTCGTAAAGATGAGTCAATGGATATATCCGGCGAGCGGTGAGCTAGATATGTGCTATTGCACATGATTATTCCCGCTTGTAGTGGTGGGGTTTAGGGATTATTTAACTAAACTGGTCGTATCAAGACGTTGCGGCGAAGCAATAGTTTGACGAGTGAGTTACGCGTATATGCACGGAAACGATCATCATATCGCCTTCCGGACCGGTGTGGATAACACCGGCGCCTGCGCTTGCGCACTCGGCCGTACACGGCGCCCGGACCCGTCCGGGCGTTCTGTGGTTTTAGATCTGCCCGGCAGTGGGCTTCTTCTGCGACTTACTCGCCCCTGAGCGTGTGGCCCCGCCATCACGATGGCGGTGTGCGTTCAGGGGATATGTCGCGATAAGCCACCAAACCACTGACCGAAGCAGAGGACTCTGAAAGATGACCACGACGACCGAAAATATGAAGCCAGAACAGAAACGCGACGAAGCAAACCACGTCAGAATATTCGACACAACCCTGCGCGACGGAGAGCAGTCGCCCGGTTGTTCGATGAATCTCGAGGAAAAATTGCGTGTCGCCGGCGCCCTGGAGGCCATGGGTGTCGATATTATCGAGGCCGGCTTCCCGATTGCATCGAACGGCGATTTCGAAGCGGTAAGCGAAATTGCGCGCACCGTGAAGAATTCCACCGTTGCCGGCCTGTCGCGCGCCAACAAAAAAGATATCGATCGCGCCTGGGAAGCCCTGAAACATGCGGCCCGCCCGCGCATCCACAATTTCATCTCCACCAGCCCGCTGCATATGAAATACAAGCTGCAGATGGAACCCGATGCGGTGCATGACCGCATGGTGGAATCGATTTCCTATGCGCGGAACCTGTGCGACGACGTGGAGTGGAGTCCAGAGGATGGCACCCGCACCGAGCATGATTTTCTGTGCCGTTGCGTGGAATCCGCGATCAAGGCGGGGGCGAGCACGATCAATGTTCCCGACACCGTCGGCTATACCACGCCCGAGGAGTTTCACGCGCTGATCGCGATGTTGATGAACCGGGTACCCAATATCGACAAGGCGGTTATCTCGGTCCATTGCCATAACGATCTGGGGTTGGCGGTCGCCAATTCGCTGGCCGCCATCCGCGCCGGCGCCCGCCAGGTCGAATGCACCATCAACGGCATCGGCGAACGCGCCGGCAATGCGGCGATGGAAGAAGTCGTCATGGCGCTGAAGGTGCGCGGCGATATCATGCCGTATTACACCCATGTGGAAACCGAACAGATTACGCCGGCCAGTCACCTGATTTCCACCATCACCGGCTTCAGCGTTCAGCCCAACAAGGCAATCGTCGGCGCCAATGCCTTCGCCCATGAATCCGGCATCCACCAGGACGGCATGCTGAAACATGCGGGCACCTACGAGATCATGACCCCTGAATCGGTCGGGCTGAACAAATCGACCCTGGTAATGGGCAAGCATTCCGGCCGCCATGCCTTCAAGGCCAAACTGGCCGAGTTGGGCTACGAGTTGGGCGACAATGAAATGCAGGACGCCTTCGTTCGGTTCAAGGATCTGGCCGACAAGAAAAAGGATGTCTACGACGAGGATATCGTCGCGCTGGTCGATGATCAGATGTTGCATGCCAATGACCGCATCCAGTTCGTGTCGCTCCAGGTTATCGCCGGGTCGAAGGGCCCGCAGTCGGCGGAACTGGAACTGACTGTCGATGGTGAGTTGAAGTCGACCAAATCGGCCGGCGACGGCCCCGTCGACGCGACCTTCAATTCAATCAAGGCGCTGTTCCCCCATGAGGCCAAACTGCAGCTCTACCAGGTGCATGCGGTAACCGAGGGAACCGATGCCCAGGCCCAGGTGACGGTGCGCCTGCAAGAGGACGGCAAGACGGTCAATGGCCAGGGCGCCCACACGGATACCTTGGTGGCCTCGGCTAAGGCGTATATACACGCATTGAACAAGCTCTTGGTTAAACGGGAAAAATCGGCTCCGGCGGCATTGTCCGCCTGAGCCATCTGACGCGATAGATATAAGGACGTGAACATGACCAATATTCAGCTCGGCAACTCTCGGAGGCCTGGTTAAGACATGCTCGGACAACTATGGGGGATGCTCTCCAACGATATGGCAATCGATTTGGGGACAGCGAATACTCTGGTCTATGTGAAGGGTCGGGGCATTGTCCTGAACGAACCGTCGGTGGTGGCAATCGCCCATATCAAGGGGCGCAAGCAGGTACTGGCGGTCGGCGACGAGGCCAAGATGATGCTGGGCCGTACGCCCGGTAACATCCAGGCCATCCGACCGCTACGCGACGGCGTGATCGCCGACTTCGACGTCGCCGAGGAAATGATCAAGCATTTTATCCGAAAGGTGCATAACCGCCGTTTCGGCGCCAGCCCGCAGGTCATTGTCTGCGTGCCGTCCGGGTCCACCGCGGTCGAACGCCGCGCGATCCAGGAATCGGCTGAAGCGGCTGGCGCGCGGCGGGTCTTCCTTATCGAGGAACCGATGGCGGCGGCAATCGGCGCCGGCCTTCCGGTGACCGAACCCACCGGATCGATGGTCGTCGATATCGGCGGCGGCACCACCGAGGTCGCGGTGCTATCGCTGGGCGGCATCGTTTATGCCCGTTCGGTACGCGTCGGCGGTGACAAGATGGACGAGGCGATCATTTCCTATATCCGCCGCAACTTCAATCTGCTGGTCGGCGAAAGCAGCGCCGAGCGGATCAAGAAAGAAATCGGCACGGCATGCGCCCCGGAAGACGGCGAAGGCCGCACCATGGAGATCAAGGGCCGCGACCTGATGAACGGCGTACCCAAGGAACTGGTGATCAGCCAACGCCAGATCGCCGAGGCCCTGGCCGAACCGGTCAGCGCGATCATCGAAGGCGTGAAGACCGCGCTGGAGCATACCGCACCCGAACTGGCGGCCGATATCGTCGACAAGGGTCTGGTCTTGACGGGTGGCGGCGCGCTTCTCGGCAATCTGGATTTCGTATTGCGCCATGCCACCGGCCTGCCGACGTCGATCGCCGACGATCCGCTGTCCTGCGTTGCATTGGGCACCGGCCGGTGCCTTGAGGAAATGCGGACTCTTAGGGATGTTTTAATCAGCTGATGCATATGGTTAGGCGCCGCAAGGGGGCGTGGACGAAAAAAGACAAGGTTGAAGCGGAATGATGAGACAAAGGCCGGCCCGGTTCATGGGCGCGTCACTGTCGATAAGGCAGGGTGCGCAACGGTCAACTTTTGCGCTTTTCCTGCTTCTCGCAGTCGGCATCATGCTGATCGGAAAGGCCGATCCGGCACTTTACGAACGCACGCGCATGGTTATCGCCGACATTGCGACACCGGTCATCGGCGCGTTGTCCAGCCCGGTCGTAGCCGGCGCCGAACTCATCGAAGAAGGCAAGCATCTGCTGGCCGCCTATGACGAAAACACGGCCTTGCGCGAGGAAAATGAGTTGCTGCGGCGGTGGCGATCGGCGGCACAAGGCCTGGACAGCGAAAACGCGCGACTGCGCAGCCTGCTGAATTTCACGCCCGAGGCAAAGGCCACCTATATTACCGGCCGGGTTGTCGGCGACTCGGGCGGCGCATTCTTGCGCAGCGTGCTGGTCAATGTCGGCGGCCGCAACGGTATCCGCAAGGGATTCGCGGCAATCGACAATAACGGACTTGTCGGCCGGGTGGCCGAAGTAGGCCAATGGTCGGCCCGCATCCTTCTGATCACCGATCTGAATAGCCGTATTCCTGTTCTTGTCGGGCAAAACCGCGAGCGCGCTATCCTGGCGGGCGACAACAGCGACCTCGCCAGACTGGACTACCTGCCCCCCGAACGCAGTATCAGACCCGACGACCTTGTCGTCACTTCCGGGCATGGCGGCGCCTTCCCTGCCGGTCTGCCGGTTGGCATCGTTGTCTCAAACGGCGACGATCTCGGTGGTGAGATACAGGTGAAACCTTTCCTGACGCCCGACCGCCTTGAATTCGTCCGCCTGATGGATTTCGGCCTGACGGGAATGCTACAGGACCAGGACCTCGGACTGGCCAGCCAGTAGGCATGAACGGACCGCCCTGGCATAATCTGGATACAGTTGCGAGGAATGCCGCGCCCACGCTGCTGCTGTTGTTCTTGGTAATTCTCGGCCAGTTGCCTTTTTCGCTGCCCGGCGATTCCGCCGTGACACCCTATTTCGTGCTTATGGCCGTCTTCTATTGGGGATTGCATCGCCCGGATCTGCTGCCGGCCGCAGTGGTATTCGTGGTCGGGCTATTGCAGGATGCGTTGGAAGGCGAACCCTTCGGCGTGAATGCCTTCGTGCTGATCGCCGTATACTGGTTCGTGTCGTCGCAGCAGCGCCATTTCGGCGAACGCCCGTTTCTTGTTCTGTGGCTGATTTTCGGTCTTATCGGGCTGGCGGCGGAAACCTTGCGCTGGCTGCTGGTGGCTGTCCTGACCACAACCATGCTCACCCCTTGGTCGGTTGCGTTTGAATATTTGATGACCGTTGCACTCTACCCGCTGTTGACCATCGCCTTCGCGCTGGCCCAAAGGGCCTTGCCGCGCGGCGGCGGCAACTTCATGGATTGAGGATAGCCTGGTGTCGTAATGGCCGAAAAGAGCAGAGTAGAAGTCTTCACCCGCCGGGCTGCGTTGCTGGCCGGCGCCAAGCTGTTGCTGTTGGGTGGGCTGGGCGGACGGCTATATTCACTGCAGGTTCTCGAAGGCGACCGTTATCGCCTCATGGCCGAAGACAATCGTGTCAATTTGCGGCTGTTGGCCCCAAGCCGGGGCTATATCGTCGATCGGTACGGCGAGCCGCTGGCGGTCAATACCCTGAACTACCAGTTGAACCTGCGGCCCGACCTGGCCGGCGACATCGAGGCGACGCTGGATGCGCTGTCGCGGGTCGTTACGATTTCGCCCGACGAACGGCAGCGGGTCTTACGCAAGATCAAGAAGAGCAAACGCAAATTCCTTCCGATACCGATCCGCCAGGAATTGGCCTGGGAAGAAGTGAGCCGGATCGAGGTGAATTCGCCCGACCTTCCCGGTATCGCCATCGATCCGGAACAGGGCCGCTATTACCCGCAAGGCGATGTTACGGCGCATGTGGTGGGCTATGTCGGCGCGGTCAACGAAAACGAGATGTCGAAGGATAATGATCCGGCGCTGGAACTGCCTTCATACCGGATCGGCAAGACCGGTATCGAGGACAAGTATGAAAGGGCGCTGCGCGGTAAGGTCGGCACCACGGAGGTGGAGGTCAACAACCTCAACCGCGAAATCAGGGAACTGAAGGATCGCCGGATCGAGGCGGAGCCGGGCCACGATATTGTCATGACGCTGGACGTGGGCCTGCAGCGTTTCATCATGGACAGACTGGCCGATCAGCACGCGGCGGCGGCGGCGGTGATGGAGGTGAACACCGGCGATGTCCTGGCGCTGGTTTCCACGCCCGGTTACGACGCCAACCTGTTCCCCAACGGGATTGCCGTCCCTGACTGGGAAAA